>NZ_CFHOXV010000018.1:0-76073 GCF_984505615.1 Alteromonas sp.
CGGTATCTCTGGCGACCGGTGCCAACGCTCTGGACACCATTGAGCGGGTAAAAGCGAAAGTTGAAGAAATGGCAGTGAACCTGCCTGACGGTGTTGAGGTGGTGTATCCGGTTGACAGCTCGCCGTTCATCAAACTGTCTATTGAATCAGTGGTTAAAACCCTGCTGGAAGCCATTGTACTGGTATTCTTCGTGATGCTGCTGTTCCTGCAAAACTGGCGGGCGACACTGGTTCCCACTATTGCCGTACCTGTGGTACTGATGGGAACATTCGCGGTTCTGTTTGCCTTCGGCTACAGCATTAACGTACTGACCATGTTTGCTATGGTTCTGGCTATCGGTCTGCTGGTGGATGATGCCATCGTTGTGGTAGAAAACGTTGAACGTATCATGGAAGAAGAGGGGCTTTCTGCCAGGGAAGCAACCCGCAAATCCATGGGACAGATCACCAGCGCGCTGGTGGGTATTGCTGTGGTGCTTTCCACCGTGTTTATCCCGATGGCTTTCTTCAGCGGCTCTGCCGGTTCGATTTACCGTCAGTTCTCAATCACTATTGTTGCAGCCATGACCTTCTCGGTACTGGTGGCAATTATCTTGTCCCCGTCTTTGTGTGCCGTACTGCTGCGCAAAAAAGATGTGATGAACAAGCGTGAAACAGGTTTCTTCGGCTGGTTTAACCGTAACTTCAACAAAGGTCGTGACGGCTACGAGCGCGCGGCTGTGGGTATGGCGGGTAAAATCAAACGCTTCCTGCTGATTTACGTGGTACTGGTTGGCGGCATGGCGTTTATTTTCAGTCAGCTGGCAGGCTCGTTCTTACCGGATGAAGATCAGGGGCGGGTAATGGTACTGGTTAATGCTCCTCCGGGCGCAACTGCCGGCCGTACGCTGGAATCGATGAAGACGGTGGAAGATTTCTTCCTGGATACCAAAGGCGATGTGGTGAAAGACATGTTTACCATTGTCGGCTTCAGTTTCACCGGTGCTGCACAGAACTCAGGGATGGCCTTTGCTCACCTGGTCGACTGGGAGAAACGGGACGAGTCCAGCAGTGCGTTTACCGTTATTAACCAGGCCTACGGTGCTCTGGGGCAAATCGAAGATGCCATGGCATTCCCGATTTTACCGCCACCAATCCGTGAACTGGGTAACGCAACGGGCTTTGATTTCCAACTGGTCGATCGCGCCGGTAACGGCCACGAAGCCCTGATGAATGCCCGTAACCAGTTCCTGGGCATGGCGGCGCAGAATCCGAAGCTGGTGGGTGTACGTCCGAATGGCCTGAGCGATGTGCCTCAGTTCAAGATTAACATCGACAGTGAAAAAGCGTCTGCACTTGGCCTGTCACTCAGTGATATTAACAGCACGCTCAGCATCGCCTGGGGTTCTACTTACGTGAATGACTTCATTGACGCCGGACGTATCAAGCGTGTGTATATGCAGGCTGACGCCGCTTACCGTATGGATCCTGAAGATCTGGAAAAATGGTTCGTGCGCAACAGTGATGGTGACATGGTAGCGTTCAGCGCGTTCTCTACAGTGGAGTGGAATTACGGCTCGCCTAAACTGGAACGTTTCAACGGTGTCTCTGCTGTGAATATTCAGGGTAGTCCCGCACCGGGCGTATCGTCAGGTGAGGCAATGGCCGTGGCACAGGAACTGGTGAAGCAGTTACCACCGGGCTTCGGTCTGGAATGGTCCGGCTTGTCTTATGAAGAACAGGCCGCCGGTTCGCAGGCGCCTATGCTTTATGCATTGTCTATTCTGGTGGTATTCCTGTGTTTGGCTGCACTTTATGAAAGCTGGTCTGTACCATTCGCCGTTATGCTGGTAGTACCGTTAGGTATTCTGGGTTCGGTAGTTGCGGCCTGGTTATTCGGTTTGCCGAACGACGTTTACCTGCAGGTAGCGTTCTTAACCACAGTAGGTCTGGCAGCGAAAAACGCCATTCTGATTGTGGAATTCGCTAAGGAACAGTACGAGCACGGCATGGATTTAATGGAAGCTGTATCGACTGCCGCCAGGCAACGTTTCCGTCCTATCCTGATGACGTCCATGGCCTTCATCTTGGGTGTAACGCCGCTGGCTATTTCCTCCGGCGCGGGCTCTGAAAGCCAGAACGCTATCGGTATCGCTGTAATGGGTGGTATGTTCGCGGCAACTTTCCTTGCTATCTTCTTCGTACCTATGTTCTATGTGATGGTCGTGAAGTGGTTTGGCGCAAAGAAAGCCACTGAAGAAGAGTAATCCGTAGCACTTCTGAATGACGCCGCCCTGCAGCCTGCAGGGCGGCGTTTTTATTTCCCGCCTTTTAAACGCCTTGCGTGTCCGCTTTTAGTCTTAAAAATTAATTCCGATCAATACCTTCAGAGCAGAATATGGCAAGATGCCGCTAAAGCTGTAAAACGTATTGATGCGGAGAATGCTGACATGGCTGTGGTTTTACCTCCAAAACCGGTATGGAACCAACTCATCAAATCGGGCTGTCGTGTATTTGTAGGCGGTAATGCCTCTGTACCTTATGCTCTCATTCAGGATCTTATCGATCACAGTACAGGCTTCAGTGACATTGAAATGGTGCACATGCTGGCGTTGGGCGACACGCGCTGGGCAAAGGAGCAACACCGGCAGCTGTTTAAGGTAAACACCTTTTTTATCGGTGGCGAAGAAGTGCGTCGTGCTGTAGATGAAGGAAGGGCCGACTACACGCCCGTGTTCTTATCTGAAATATCCAGTCTGTTTACTGACGGCACACTACAACTGGATGCGGTGCTGGTAAACGTGAGTCCGCCGGATGAGCACGGTTACTGCTCGTTGGGTGCATCGGTGGATATCTGCATGTCGGCAGTCCGGCATTGCGATATTGTGATTGCGCAAATCAATGAGTCTGTTCCCCGCACATCAGGACATTCCTACATTCACATCAGTGAAATTACTGCATGTATTCAGGCGGACCAGGAGCTGGTTGAGGTAGCCCCGCCACCCATAGACAGCATTACTGAAAGGATTGGGCAATATGTGGCGATGCTGGTGGAAGACGGCTCAACCCTGCAATTCGGCATCGGTAAGATTCCCAGTGCCACATTAAAATACTTGCTGCACCATAAAGACCTGGGCATTCACAGTGAAATGCTCACAGACAGTATTATTGAAGTGATTGAATCCGGCGCGATTTCCAACCGGAAGAAGACTTTTCACCCTGGCAAAGTGGTGACCAGTTTTGCTATCGGTACCCGCAAATTATATGACTTCATTGATAATAACCCGCATATTGAGTTTTATCCCAGCAGTTATGTGAATAAGCCTACCAATATCGCCAAAAACGACAAAATGGTAGCCATAAACAGCGCTCTTGAAGTGGATCTCACCGGACAGGTGGTGGCTGATTCCATTGGTTACGATTTTTACAGCGGCATTGGCGGACAGGTTGATTTTGTCAGTGGCGCGTCTATGAGCAAAGGCGGCAAGCCCATCATTGCTTTGCCTTCTACGGCAAAGAACGAAACGGTATCCCGTATAAAACCCTGTATCACAGAGGGGGCGGGCGTGGTGACCAGCCGGGGAAATGTACACTACGTGGTAACGGAATACGGCGTGGCGTCTTTGCGGGGCAAGAGTATCCGCGAGCGCGCCATGGAGCTTATCCGTGTGGCGCACCCGAAATTCCGGGGTCAGTTACTGGAAGAAGTCCGCAAGAATTACTGGGTGCCCCATTATCAGGAAAAGTACCCGACGGATATTCCTGAACTGGGCGCAATTCAGTTACAGAAGCTGGTGATCCAGGGTGAGACCTATTATCTGCGGCCGCTGAATCCGGCAGATGAACGCCGTCTTCAGGAGTTTTTCTATTCCCATACGAAAGAGACGCTGCGCCTGCGTTACAACTATGACCCTAAACAAATGTCACGGGAGAAATCCTGTAATCTGGTGAGTGTGGATCAGCGCACTGATGCGGCGTTGTGCATTGTGCGTCAGGAAGGTTCGCGGATCACGATTCACGCAGTGGGCCGGTTCTACTTTAATCCTGAAGATAATTCCTGCGAAGCGGCATTTGTTACCCGTGAAAATCAGCAAGGGAAGGGCATGGCCAAGTTGCTGTTGTCCCGCCTGATTGATATCGCCAAAGCAAGAAAGATGCGCCGCATGCTGGCCTATGTGCGGGCTGAAAATAAGCCGATGATTGCGATTTTCGAGAATGCTAATTTTAAGCGCCTGTTTTCCAGTGATCCCAGCGATGTTGAACTGGAATTGAAACTGGAGGATGAAGCGTGACAGTGAGGATATTTCGTGGCAAGGACTGCCTGCATCATGATGTGGGGCATGACCATCCGGAGTCGCCGGACCGCTTGTATGCCATCGACGATCAGTTACTGGCGTCAGGACTGGAAATGACCTGCCAGCACGCCGATGCTAAACCCTGTAAAAAGGAACATCTGGTCTTAGCCCATGACCCCTACTATGTCGACAGTATTTTTGAACGCTCGCCGAAAACGGGTCTGGTGTGGGTGGAAGACGATACCGGTATGACCCCCATTACGCTGAGCGCTGCGCTGTATGCTGCCGGTGCAGGCATAGACGCAGTAGACTGGGTAATGGACGGAGAAGACCGGCAGGCATTTTGTGCCGTGCGCCCGCCCGGCCACCACGCAGAATACGCCTCGGCCATGGGGTTCTGCCTGTTTAACAATATTGCTGTCGCCGCCCGTTACGCATTGAAACAATATGACTTAAGCCGGGTAGCCATTGTGGATTTTGACGTACACCACGGTAACGGCACGGAGAATATTATTGCCGGCGATGAGCGCATTATGATGTGCTCATCGTTCCAGCACCCGTTCTATCCCCATAGCGGCGCACCGGTTTCTGCCAGCAACATTCTCGGTGTGCCACTGGACGCGGGAGCTACGGGTGAAGCATTCCGGGAAAAAGTGTCTTACTGGTTCGATGCACTGAAGAACTATAAACCCGAGCTGATCCTGATTTCTGCGGGGTTCGATGCCCATGCAGAAGACCACATGGCGCACTTACGCTTGCGGGAAGATGACTACAAGTGGATCTCCGCAGAACTGCGAAAAGTCGCTGATGCCTGTTGCCACGGCAGAATCGTGAGCACACTGGAAGGTGGCTACAACCACAGCGCCCTGGCCCGCTCTGTTGTCGCTCACATCAAAGGTTTACAGGGCGACGCCAACGAAACCGGCGGCGCGTGATTCTGATTAGCATCGGTGGTCGTTTTCGCGTGCGGGGTGAGGTGTTGCCTGCAAAACTTACTACGGCATGTGTTCGTATAGAGCCGCAGGGAGCAAAGTAACCCGCAAAACCGGTAAAGCCTGATTAACCGTGGTGGTCATTTTCGCGTGCGGGGAGAGATGTTGCCTGCAAAACTTACTACGGCATGTGTTCGTAAAGAGCCGCAGGGAGCAAAGTAATCCGCAAAACCGTCAGCCGCATGGATGCGGCTGCCGAGCTTCCAGGGATGGATTTACAGCGAGTTTTGCGGGTTACTTTGCTCCCCGCTCTGCGAACCACCCCGCCGTCAGCTTCTGACTGCGCAATAGCAGCCTTCGCCGGCTATGTTAAGCATGGCGCCGTTGAAATCCGGTTTCTGTACTTCTGCGGCGATAGTGGTGACCAGATCATCGCCGGTATAGCAGCCGAGTCCTGTTGCATAAGCA
Source organism: Alteromonas sp. (assembly GCF_984505615.1). Taxonomy (NCBI): domain Bacteria; kingdom Pseudomonadati; phylum Pseudomonadota; class Gammaproteobacteria; order Alteromonadales; family Alteromonadaceae; genus Alteromonas; species Alteromonas sp. The sequence goes on from NZ_CFHOXV010000018.1 coordinate 5,675, forward strand.
CCCAGATACCGGAGCTGGTTTTTACTGTCGATGACGGCAACGGCTGGAAAGCTGGGGATTTCAGCGGCGAGCGAAGAATATTCGTTGATGTTCAGTGTTTTAAAATTGTAGCCGCTATCCTGCAGCAGGTTTGTCAGCTCTTTCTGATGCTGCCGGCTCAGGGAATTGCAGAAGCAGGGTGTGTCTGCCTCGAAATGGACGATGGTGCCGGGAGTGATGCCGGCCTTTGCCATTTCAGAAACAAAACGTGTGTCGAAGTCTTTGTCCTGCGAGGCGGATGTGAGGGTAAGATCGGGATCAAAAGGGACTGTCTGATTCCCGCCGTATACCAACAGACCGGTCATTAGTACGCAAAGCCAGACAATCATCAACAGCCAGCTGGCTTTGCCCTTCATCATACGCTGAATTTCTGTATGGCTGCCTGCATGTCCCTGCACAGTGAAGAAAGTTGTACTACCTGTTGCTCAAGTTGCGCTGCTGTGGCGGCTTCTTCCTGAGACAGTTCGTGCATTTTCGCCGTACTTTCCGCAATAGACTGGGAAGCGGCTTCCTGTTCAACGGCAGAACTTGCCACTTCAGTCATGTGCTCAGAGGCCGACGTAATTTGTCCTTCAATTTCAGACATGGCTGAGCTGGCATTGGATGAATCTTCTACGGCTTTGTCTACCAGCGTAATACAGGTCTGCATCTGCTCCACGGAGCTGGCGGTGCTGGCAACTAACTGTTCGGTAATCGTAGTGATTTCATCCGCACTTTCTTTCGAGCGGATTGCCAACGTGCGAACTTCGTCTGCTACCACAGCGAAACCGCGACCATGTTCGCCGGCACGGGCGGACTCAATTGCCGCGTTCAGTGCCAGCAGGTTTGTTTGCTCGGCTACCGCGGTGATAGAGCGCATGGCATCTGAAATGTTACTGCACCGTTCATTGAGTTCGGCATTGGTTTTTGCTGCCTGAGTCAGCACGCTCTTAAGCGAAGCGATGGAGTTTGCCGTTGCATCTATGGCCTGCTTGGAATCGCCGGTGAGTGAGGAGGCCTGACTGGTTTTATCGTTGGCAAGCTGGGTTCTTTCTGTCGTCAGCTGCATCGACACTGCAATTTCTTCAGAAGCGGATGAAACGCTGCTGACCTCATTGGCACTTTCGGCACTGGTACGGCTCAGTTCTACCGTGGCTGACTTTATCACTTCACTGGACGAGGCCACTTTGTCAGTTAACTGGCGGGCGTTGGCCACCAGAGACTTAATTTGCATGAGCAAATCAGCAAACTGACTGATGCCTTTGTTGTCCTGCGGGATTTTAATAGTCAGGTCAATGCGGTCCCTTTGTGCGAGAACCTGAGACACTGTGTTACTGAGGGCAAACGCATTGACGCCTTCGTCGTGGGAGCGTTTGGCAACATACATAAGCGCCACACATTCAGCAATAGCGAACAGTGCATGTAAAACCAGAATGAAGAAAGTGATGTGCCCTTCTTCAAAAATGAAAACACCCGCTCCCTGAGTCTGCAGAACGAAGAAGCCGATGTGATGAACCGCTACAACGGCGGTGGCAATGCCAATTACCAGCCAGTCCCGGAATACAACAAGGATGGCCAGAAGAACGAATATTTCGAAGTGCCACTCAATGAGGCCAAAGGTCTGGTTAATGTGCAGTGCTGTCATCAACTGCACGGCAATGGCGATTGTCGCCCGGCTTAACAGAGAGCCCGGTTGGGTAAAACTGAAAAACAGCGGTAGCGCAATAATAGGTAAACCGAACATAAAGGCGGGTAACAGTTCGCCGGTGTAAAAACCGATGGCTACTGCAAGCGCAAACTGTACGGGCAATATAATGCGAAAGATTCTGTGACCGTCAAGAATCCAGGGATATTGCATGGTGCGTCCTCAATGTAACTATCTACGCACTGAGTATAGGTCAACTTTCTGTCAACGATGTGCGCCAGATCAAATTAACGCATAGCATAGTACGCATATGTGTACTGCTCCATGGCACTTTTGTCTAATCAGGCGCAATTGTCGCTTATATTGTTTGTATTACAGCCACCGCTTCCACAGCATCGCAATCAGCATAACCACGGCCAGTCCGCCCATTGCACTCATCAACAGGGTAAACGCGTCCGGAGATTCTGTCCCCGGTAGTCCGGCCACGTTCATGCCGAATACACCGGTAAGAAAAGACAGAGGCAGGAAGATGGCGGTGACCATAGACAGCACATACATTCGCATTCCTTGCTGGTCAGCAATCCGGTTTCTCAACTCGTCTTGCAGAACAACAGCCCGTTCGCGGGCTAAATCAAGGTCCTCGACGTAGCGGGCTATGCGGTCAGTTTGTTCACGTAAAAAGAATGCCTGGTCTTGCTCCAGAAATCCTGAGAAACGAAACAGGGTGTCCAGCGCGTCCCGCTGTGGTGCCAGAAAGCGCCGGATTGTCGCTGCCTGCCGGCGCAGGTCTGCGAGACTTTGACGGTCCTGTTTGTTCAGTGAAATATCCTCTTCAAAAGCGATCAGTGCTTCATCAATTTCGTCAACAGCGTCGTGAATACGATCAGCAATACGCATCACCAGGTCGAGAAGCAAATCTGACGGGGAGGTGGGCGCATTGCCAGATGTCACATCGTCCTGAAGATTTTGAACCGATAGCAGGCGGCGGTCTTTCCTGCGGGCAGTGACAATAAGGTTTTTCTCACACCAGATCCGTAACGACACCATATCTTCCGGGTCAGCATCGGGGTTTTTATTGATTCCCCTGAGGTATATCAGTACGCCATGATCCAGCTGCATAGCCCTCGGGCGGGTTTCAGGTGCGCACAGCGCATCACTGATGGCACTGGTTACTGATAAATCTGCCAGAATAGTCGCTGAGTCCGGGGCGTCACTTTGTACGTGCACCCATTTATATTCATCAGGCTGACAGGGCTTCGTCAGCTCGTTTTGCTCAAGCGCCCGGGCGTGGCCGTCTGCTGAAATAATATAGGCGGTTAAAAATGCTGTACCCGTCATAATATGGGCTCCCTGTGCTGCGTTAATTTTTGTGTCTGTGTTAAAGTAGCGCGAGCTAAATTTACCACGAGGTCTTATGCGTAATCTAACCCGTTTCTCCTTTGCCTTAACTGTAGCAATGATGTTTTTTGTTACGCAGGCACAGGCATTTACGTTTCGTTTGTCTCAGCAGGATCTGAATCAGGTTGTGCGGATGACCTTTCCGCAAACACAGTATTACCAGGATATGAAGGTTGTTATCAGCGATCCGTCATTGTTTCTGCAAGCCAATAATAACGTGGCTGTAGAAGTGAATTTGCTGGGTACGCAGGGCGGTCAGAAGATGGAAGCGGCAGCCAGATTAAGTGGTGAACTGTTTTATGACGGCAGTAAAGGCGAGTTGCAAATCATCCGGCCCAAACTGGATGATTTTAACGTGTTGAGCAGCACACTGGATAACGAGAAGGACATCCTGCGCTGGGCTGAACAGCTTAAAGGGCAGTCCGCACCGGTTATCCTGCTGGTGAATTTTAAAGATCTGAACCTGTCCATACTGGGTAACCGTTTGCCACGGGATATGCGGGTGGAAAGTGGTCAGTTGGTTATCGAATTTTAATCTGTCCGGACGGAGTAGTTATGTCTGTGATTGCTTTTCTTTCAATGGACACGTCGGCCCTTGAAGATTTCTTCGTTTACGATGAAATGCTTATCCCTCATTTCAATGCACATGGCTACGATGTTGAAACCGTTGCCTGGCGGGATGAATCCGTGGACTGGAACAGATTTAGCCATGTGATTGTGAGAAGTCCCTGGGATTATCAGCAGGATCCAGATGGATTTATTGCGTGCCTTGAGCGCATTGAAGCTTCACAGGCCACGCTTCACAACCCCTTGTCACTCATGAAGTGGAACATTGAAAAAACGTATCTGCAGGCACTGGAAAGTCAGGGCGTACCGGTAGTGTCCACAAGTTGGGCAGACTCATTTTCGGCAGACTGGTTTGTTAAGCAATTTGAAGTATTCAAAACAGACGAACTGGTGATCAAACCGGCGCTGAGCGCAAATGCTGACGATACGTTTCGCATACATCGTGGTGATGCAGCAGACTACACCGCTCAACTGAATGAGCTTTTTCACAACCGCAAGTTGATGGTGCAGCCTTTTTTACAAAGTGTTACCGGCGAGGGTGAGTACTCACTCTTTTACTTTGGCGGGCAGTACAGTCACACGTTATTAAAGCAACCAAAGGCGGGCGACTTCAGGGTGCAGGAAGAACACGGTGGCAGGTTATCCGCTTTTACCCCGGATGCTGACATGCTAAGTGTTTGTGAAGCAGCACTCAATGCTATGCCTGACAGCTATCTGTATGCGAGAGTCGACCTCATCCGGACTGATACAGGCTGGGCAATTATGGAGCTGGAGCTCATTGAGCCATCGCTCTATTTTAATATTGATGAATCCTCCGCCGCCCGTTTTGTTGATGTGTTTGTAAGCCGTCACGGTAAAGGCTGAAGGAAACAAAAAAGGGCTGCAGCCGGACTGAGCCCTTCTTACTAAAACGCGGCGTTAATCTTTGTCCCGCATTCTTGCGCCGTTACTTACTTTCTCCCGGCTTTGCTGATGATATTGCGGCCGTGGAGCAGGTTGTTGGCGGGAGACATTATTTTTCCCCGCATACTGATTTCTGCTCGCGGCTGCGTCTCTGCCATTTCCCTGTGCGTTATAACTGTTCTGAGCCCTGTACTGTTTAACCTGACGGTCCTGCTGTACCGGCTGCGTGTAGCGTTTTACGTCCGGTGACTGGCGTACAATGTTGTTAGTTTCCAGCCTTTTGGCCCGTGGCTCAATTTGACGGTATTGTTTGTCCGGAGTACTGCGCTTAACTGTTTCATTGCCGGTATACTGTTTCACATGTTTCTGACTGACCGGCTCCTGTCTGTTAACAACAGAGCGGCTTACTACTGCAGGCGCGCTGCGGAGAGAACTGTTGTAGTCCACTTTATGCCTCACAGGCCGCGCATCATTAACGTAACGCGTGTTCTTCGTGCTGACCACGCGGTCTGAATAGCGCACCCGGCGGTGCTCTGCACTATGTTGCCACGGCTGATAATCGCGGCTGTAAGACCGCTTGATGTCACTACCATAGTAAAAGCGCTTCACCGGCCGGCGGGTGACAATCACATGGCGGTCGTGCCAGCTGATACCACCGAAATAGAAAGTGGTAGACAGCCGGATCCCGGGATTCCAGTAGAAAGACGCGGTTTGATGGTAGTGAACCGGATGGTGCCAGTACACAGGCGCGATGGCCGGATGCCACCAGCTGCCGTAAACCACCCGCGTATCGTAGTAGGGAACATACACAATCTCTTTGCGTACCGGTTCAATAACAATCACTTCGCGGTCACGCTCAATGCGCTGATATTCATTGTCCGTCAATGTGCCGGCATTCAGTGCGTGCTGGCGCAATACCTGAACTCTGGCCAGTACACGGCTTTGACTGATTAGTACATTGTCGCCAAGGGCCTGTAGCCAGTCGAGATCATTGCTTAAAGTATGCAGTATGTCGCTGAAAGGTACGATTGCTTTAACGCTGGGATCCCAGTTGAAATCTTCAATTGCGTCTTCCACTTCCTCACTGTCCATTTCTGCATGAGCCTGACGCCAGCGGTCAGCAGCCACCACTTCCAGAGGATAAGTGGATGCAATGAGAATGTGAGTAAGAATGGTGTCCGGATAGAGGGCAACCGGCGCCAGCAAACTGTCGAGTTCAGCATCGGTATAGGTCGCATTCTGCTGCTGTATCTGCTGTGTTTCAGCACTGAGTGCTGTGGACGGCAGTACAAGGGCTCCGGCAGCCAGAGAAGCGATAACGGCAAAGGTAACAGGTTTCATAGTCACTCCGTTATTCCGCAAAATATCACGGAATGTAGTCAGTATATGAAACGTTATAGCCGGTTATACATTAACCAAACCTGAACCAACCCGTTACGGGTGGTTCAGGTTTGTCAGAATTATTTGAACATGTAGGGGTCGAAAACGTGGCCGAGCTTTTCGGTTTTTGTTTTCAGGTAATGTTTGTTGTCTTTGGTCATGCCGTGATCGATAGGCTTTCTGGCAACAATTTCGATGCCTAAGTCTTCCAGCGCTTTCAGTTTGCGCGGATTATTCGTCATCAGCTCCACTTTGCCGATTTTCAGTGTGTCCAGCATGAGTTTACAGATATCGTAGCTGCGTAAATCTGCATCAAAACCCAGATGCTCATTCGCTTCTACGGTATCCATGCCGCTGTCCTGCAGGTTGTAAGCGCGTATTTTATTCAACAGGCCAATGCCGCGGCCTTCCTGGCGCAAATACAGAATCACGCCGAAACCGTGGTCGACAATATTCTGCATGGCCTTTTCCAGTTGGAAGCCACAATCGCAACGTGTACTGAATAAAGCATCACCGGTAAGGCATTCTGAATGAATACGAATCGGCACGGTGTCGCTTTCTTTCCACGAGCCGTAAGATAATGCCACATGTTCCTGTCCGCTTAATTCAACAAAGCCGTGAATGCGGAATTCACCCATACGGGTAGGGAGTTTGGCGGAACTGATATATTCGTATTTAGGTTGCTTACTGGTCATTGCACTTCTATGCCTGCTATTACATCCACGGTAATGTGGGGATGATGTGACATTTTACAAGATAGTGAGTGTGATATTATAGCAATTGTTTATGAAATAGTGCTGACAGTTACAACCTGACAAAATTATCCAGCGGAGCGGGGTGGGCAATTGCAAAGCCCTGAGCGAAATCCACACCAATGGCACGCAGGGATTCCATCGCCAGCGCGCTTTCTACGTATTCGCCGACTGTCGACATGCCAATGGCCTTGGCCACATCATTGATAGACGACACCAGTACCTTATTCACCGGACTGGTATGCATGTCCTGAACAAAGCTGCCATCAATTTTCACGCAGTTAACCGGCAAATCCCGTAAATAGCCGTAGGACGAGAATCCGGTACCAAAATCATCAAGGGCAAATTTACAGCCTAACTGTTTAAAGGTGCGGATAAATTCTAATGTTCTGTCCATCTGCACGATGGCGGCCGTTTCAGTAATTTCAAAACAAATTTTACTGTAAGGCACATTGTGTTGCTCAAAGGCTTTCAGGATTTGCAGTTTTAGATTTTCATCTGCCAGTGCCGTGCCGCACAAATTAATATTGCACTGGGCAAGGTTAGCCAGTTGAACGGGATGCGCTCCCAGCCAGTTGAGCGTATGGGTAACAACCCACTGGTCAATGAGGGGAGAAAGGTCGTATCTTTCCGCTGTTGGCAGGAATGCCGCCGGTTCGTATATCTGACCCCGGTCTCCTTTCATGCGCACAAGAATTTCAAAGTAATCACCGCCGGCTTCCGTTTGCAGAGGCATGAGCGGCTGGTAATAAAGTTCGAAGCCACCGGATTGCAGGGCAGACTGAATGCGCTTCACCCAGTCGAGTTCTTCGGTATAACGTTGCAGCGCCTCGTCATTACCTTTTAACTGATGTATGCAATTTCTGCCGTTCCGCTTGGCCATATAGCAGGCATTATCTGCCAGACTTAACAGATGCTCCGCACTGGCATCAATTTGATCGCTGTTCACCATACCGATACTGACCCCCAGGTTGTATACCTGGTTATCCCAGACAAACCGGTAAGCCTGCACCGCATTCAGCATCTTGTTACCACACAAGAATGCTGATTCTTCAGTTTCGGTTGTGTATAACGCCGCAAATTCATCGCCTCCCAGCCTGGCCAGCAGGCCCCGGTTGCCTAATGTGGATTTCAGCAGGCTGGCAATTTCTTTAATGAGTCTGTCACCTGCTTTATGACCGCAGGTATCGTTAACTGTTTTAAATCTGTCCAGATCAAGATATTGCAGGATAACTGGCGGAGAGTTTTCTGTACGTGCCTGCATCGCGCTGGCCAGTTGCAATTCAAACTCTCTGCGGTTCATCGCGCCGGTGAGGGAATCGTGGCTGGCGAGGTATTGCAGGCTTAAGTCCATTTCTTTGCGGCTGGTGATGTCAAATACCGAACCGTAAAGATAAATATCGTCACTTTCCCGTTTTAACTGACAGGAAAGAGAAAACCAGAACTCACTGCCATCAGCCCGGGTACCGCGGATTTCTTTTCCCAGAATCACATTTTTCTCAAGCAACTCGGCGACCAGGGCTTTACGGTCATTTTCATCGGCATAGAAGGTGGCTGTGTTGGTGACAGATTTGAGCATATCCCCTTCACTGTCATAGCCAAATACGGCACACATAGCAGGGTTGACCGTTTTGAGCTTGCCATCAAGGGTAGAGGTATACAGCCCTTCTGCGGCAGTGCGGAACAGGTCGTAAAAGCGCTGGAGATCAGATATCCGGCGGCGCTGGGTAGAGAGCTGATCATCACTCACCGTGCGCTCTTGTATTTCAGCACCAATTCCCAGTGCCATCACCGACAGCACCACGATAAGGATTTCCGGGACCGGTGACACATCGTCAAAAGATATCCCGTTTACCATGTTAGAAAAACAATGGGTAAACGCCACCATGAACAGCCCCCAGGCCAGCAGGTATATGAAGGTGAGGGACGGAATACGGCGATCGCGATATATCAGTGCTTCAAGGGCAAACAGAGTGGTAAACACAGGCATTGCAAAGCAGCCTGTACTGAACGTGAAGAACGGATTACCTAATGCCAGTGCGGCAATAGCCAGTGCGCCAAGGGCGATACTTTGGAGAAGATGGACACGCTGAGGCACACGGGTGAAGAAGTGGCGGGTCAGCTTCAAAAGAACAAAACACACCATCAGCATCAGCAGAGTGAATATAATTTCAAAGTGTTGTTGCAGGCCGCTGGTAATAACCAGTTCCCCTTGTACCCATACCAGAATCAACAGGCAATTTGCGGCCAGTGCTGACAGCCAGAATCTGCTGCGGGTTTGTTTATACAACCAGGTCAGCAAGAAATAGCCGAACAGCACGGTCAGTGAACCTGTGGTAAGGCCGAAAAGAAGTAAATTATTTTGTTGCCGCTCCGCCAGCTTTTGGGTGTCCCATAAATACACCGGAAATGCGCGGAAGCCATGATCTTTCAACCTGACAGCCAGTGTGGTAGTGACACCGGCCTGTAAGGTTACAGGAATAACCAGTGCGCCCTGCCGGTAATACTCTGCTGCCGGTTCAGATGCGGTTAAAACCGTGGCGCTTAGCAGGTTGCCACGGGCGTCCAGCGTGTAGACACCGGCCTCATCAACGCCGGGCTTTTCAATACTGACTACCAGTGACGACGCACGGTCGAGAACGGAATGGACATCAATGAACTGCCATAACGCCTCGCCATCCTCAAGGGGCATCAATGAATCGCTGACAGGCAGGTTTGAGCGGTTCTGTAGAGCTTCTGAGGGAGTGAGGTTGTCGCCGGCAACATAAACCGGTACTTCGGCATTCAGGTTGACTGACACAAAATCGCGGGAAAGAAGTTTATCGGCGGCGATACTGCACAGCGGACTGAACAACAGCCCGGTTATTATCAGTAACACTGTGACAAAAAAATTGCCGGCTCCCGCCCGCTCAGCACGTCTCATTCCCTGCTCGCACCATCTTGTTTTGATTGTTTTTTATACTAATACAAACCTTGCAGGATCACGAATCCTATTTTGAGTTGATGTGCTGCCATAAAGTGTCTGTATTACTCGCGACGCCGCCAGCGGGCTCCAGCCACATGGCATCACATAACCATTCAATGCAAAGAAGAAAACGTAACTCTCCCGCAGAATAAATGACCTGCATACGATCTGCGCCCCATTCAGGAGGCTGGGGCACAGCATCCAGTAGTGCACCTAACCGGTTAGCAAATTGGGTTGCTCTGGCCGGTGTATCAGGCAGGGGAAACGCCAGTAAAATAAGTTCGTCCTGCCTTTTGGCTTGTTGTTTCAGAGCTTCTGCTGTTAACTGCTGCACGACAGCATACCTCCGCGGGTTTGTTTTGATGGTGTACTGAAAGGGTGGCAGTCCCATCGCGTATCGAAGGGCGAAGTACATGCCTCCAGCAATTGCTCACAGGTTGTAAAGTCGCCGCTTTCTGCATCTTCAATGGCTTGTTGTAGAAGATGGGTTCGCGGGATCACCGCCGGATTAAACGGGCGGATATCCTCAGGCTGCGTCGACTGTTCAAATCGTAATGAACGGTAATTTTGCCACCAGTTATCAAACGTCTCACGATCAGCAAAATCATCACGTAGCGGACAGCTAATATCTGAAAGGTTTGTAAGTGCCAACTTTCTGAAAGAATAAATATAGTCAGACTGTTGCTGTTCCAGCATATTAAGCCACTGATTAACGACTGGCATGGATGAGGGGGAAGCGCTGTCCAGTCCCATCCGCCGGCACATCGCATCGCCGAACTGGTTAATAAACGCCGGTTCGTAGCGTTGCAGAGCAGAGCGGATTTCATCAACGGAGCAGTGGTCAGAAAAGCAATGCGCCAGTACATTCAGATTCCACAGGCCAATACCAGGTTGCTGATCAAATGCGTAGCGTCCCTGATGGTCAGAGTGGTTAAAGACGGCATCAGCCTTAAACCCGTCCATAAATGCGTAGGGCCCGTAATCAAAGGTAATCCCGTGCACAGACATGTTGTCGGTATTCATTACGCCATGGACAAAACCGTGAGTTTGCCACAACGCAATCAGCCGTGCGGTACGTAAAGTGATGGCCGTCAGCAGGGCAAGATGAGGATTTGCAGCATCCAGGCATTCCGGAAAATGCGTTGCCAGAGTGTAGTCAAACAGTGCATTGAGCTTGTCTTTTTCGCCGCTGTGGAAGAAGTATTCAAAATGCCCGAAGCGCAGATGGCTGGGGCAGGTGCGGATCATCATCGCTCCCTGTTCCGGCTGCTCCCGGAAAACGGTTTCTGCGCTGCTGAAGAGACACAAACTTCGTGATGAGGGAATACCAAGGGCATGCAATGCTTCGCCGCCAATATATTCGCGGATCGTTGAGCGTAATACCGCGCGGCCGTCTGCGCCTCTGGAATAAGGTGTCGGACCGGCGCCTTTGAGGTGCAGGTCTGTTACTTTGCCTTCTGTATCCACCGCTTCTGCCAGCAGTAAGCCGCGGCCGTCGCCAAGAAAAGGGTTCCACTGGCCAAACTGATGACCACCATATTTCTGAGCCACTGCGCTTTCGCAAAGTGCTGAGCTTTCATCCGCCAGTAACGTGGTAATGTGATTATCTGTCCACCATGCCTCAGGCAGGCCTAATTGTGCCGCCAGTGGCCGGTTCACCAGGCGCAATTGTTGTTGCTTAAGCACTGCTGGTTTTACAGGGGAAACCATGGATGACAGTGCGCTGGCATAACTGTGAGTAAGCTTCATGGGGGCCTTAAGAAATTCGGGAAAATTAGTCTGATGTGTTTTGATACTGATTTCCAGTTGACATCAGGCTATGTAGATTACTAAAAATTAATTATAAACTCAGCCCCGGAAGAGAGCGTAATCAATAATAATCCCACTAACCACGGCAATCCCACTCAACAAGGAGTATTGAGACGTGTTAACGATTCATCATTTAAATAATTCGCGGTCGCAACGGTTACTCTGGTTACTGGAGGAACTGAATGTTGAGTACAAACTGGAGAAATACCAGCGGGATGCGAAGACGGGTCTTGCGCCGGTGGAGCTGAAGGCTGTTCATCCACTTGGCCGTTCACCGGTTCTGACCACTGAGAATGTGTCTCTGGCAGAGTCCGGTGCCATTGTTGAATACGTGGTGCGGCATTACGGAAATGGCGCATTTGCTGTGCCGGAGGAAGAAAGTAGCTACCAGCAATATCTGTTCTGGCTGCATTTTGCTGAGGGATCGCTGATGCCTCCCAGAGTGGCGATGCTAGTGTTCTCAAAAGCAAAACAGAAAGTACCGGCACTGTTAAGACCACTGGCGAAAAAAATCCTCGACGGCATTATGGACGCTTACTACAAGCCGAATCTTATCCAGAGTTTAAAATTCACGGAATCTCATCTGCAGAATCATGCCTGGTTCGCAGGTACGGAACTCACCGGCGCTGATGTGCAGATGCTGTTTCCGTTGGAAACACTGGTTGCCATGGGGCAGGCTGATAATTATCCGGCGATTAAGGCGTGGGTGAAAAAAATTCATGACCGGCCTGCCTATCAGCGGGCGCTGGAAAAAGGCGGTGAGTACGACTACGCCTGAGATTTCAGACGTAACGGTGTGCCGGCTCAGTCGTTCAGAGTACTTTCCAGATAGTCATTTATCATCTGCAGGAACGCTTCACCATAGCGTTCCAGTTTGGTTTTACCCACGCCGCTGATATCCAGGAAATCGTTAACCGTAGTCGGGGTTTTCGCCGCCATATCTGCCAGCGTTGCATCACTGAAAATAACGTAAGGCGGTACGCTGTGCTCTTCAGCCAGTGATTTACGCAAATGCTTAAGGCGCTTGAACAGTGCCTTATCGTAAACAGCGGGCGCTTTACTTACCCGTGCGTCAGGTTTAAAGCTGAGCCTCGGCACTGCCAGTTCAAGAGGGACTTCCCCTTTAAGTACAGAACGGGCATTCTCGTTTAGTCTGAGCATGGCACCGGCGGTTAAATCGACTCTCACCAGACCTTTATGGATTAATTGGTTAATCATACTGTGCCAGTATCCGTCAGGCTTTTCTTTACCAATGCCATAGGTGCTGAGCTGGTGGTGGCCGGCTTCCTGAATGCGCTTCAGTGCCTTGCCCCGTATCACGTCGATAACATACTGCGAACCGGCCTGCTGATTCAGGCGTAAAATACAGGACAGGATTTTCTGGGCGATAACCAGCCCGTCAATCAGCTTCGGCGGGTCAATGCATATATCGCAGTTGCCACAGGCGGTATCACTGTACTGAGAAAAGTAATTCAGCAGCACCTGACGGCGACAGGTTTGCGCTTCGGCAAATGCTTCCATTGACGCAAACTTTTGAATCTCCACATCCAGCCGGTCCGTTGCTTCTCCCTGCTCAATCCACTGGCGTACCCTGGCGGCATCCTTTTCATCGAACAACAACATGGCTTCAGACTCCAGTCCGTCACGTCCGGCGCGGCCTGTTTCCTGATAGTAATTTTCGATACTTCGCGGTACATCATGGTGTACCACGTACCGCACGTTAGATTTGTTAATGCCCATGCCGAAGGCCACAGTGGCAATGACTATGTCCACCTGATCATTCAGGAAACGGCGCTGAACATATTCCCGCTCGTCTGCATCTTTACCGGCATGATAGGCGGCACAGCTGATGCCTTCACGGTGTAGTTTTGCATGAAGGTCGTCCACTTTCGCGCGGCTGTTGCAGTAAATAATACCGCTGCCATCCTGCTGTTTTACGTAATCACGAACCTGGTCAAAGGCTTTATATTTGGGCATGACACGGTAGCGGATATTCGGCCGGTCGAAGCTGCCTTTGTACACAAACGGATCCTGCAGATTGAGCTGCACCAGAATATCGGCTTGTGTAGCTGCATCTGCCGTGGCGGTTAATCCGATTACCGGAATAGAAGGAAAGCGTTGTTTCAGCAGACCGAGAGCTCGGTAATCCTGTCTGAAGTCATGACCCCAGTGAGACACGCAGTGCGCTTCATCCACGGCAAACAGTGAAACCGTTTGCGACTGCAGAAAAGACATCAGCCAGGGAGTGAGCAATTTTTCCGGCGAGACGTATAACAGTTGCAACGTGCACCCGGTAATGCGGCTGAGTACTGATTGCTGCTGTTCCTGATCCTGTGTGGAGTTAATGTACGCAGCACTCACCCCGGCTTCCCGCAGTTGTTCGACCTGATCCTGCATCAGTGAAATCAACGGAGAAACTACTACCGCAACCCCTTCTCTAACAAGCGCAGGGATTTGGTAACAAAGGGATTTGCCGCCGCCTGTAGGTAATAACACCAGAGCATCCCGGCCATCAACCACCGCATTGATAACGGCTTCCTGGCCGTCTCTGAATTTGTTGTAGCCGAATACCTTCGACAGCACTTCAAGCGGTGTCGCAGTATCGCTTTCCGGCAATTTTTCAGGGGTGGGGGATTCGATAATCGTCATTGCCGGGGGATTTTACGTGTTTTCGCGCAAGTGTTCACGGCATTTGCAGTACAGTTTGCTATATGTTGTTGTGTTAGCGGAAAAAAAAGCTAACATCAGCAGCATCGAATGTGAAGGAGAGTAATATGGCTGAACCGTTACCCGATCTGATTGAAGAACTCGTATCAGAGGCGCAAAACGACGATCCCGCTGCCGTATTAACCACACTGGCCAGTGAAGACGATGTTTCCGTTGCAACAGTCCTCGAATCGTTACCGGTAGAGCACCGGATTGCCACCTGGGAAGGCTTGCCCCGGGACAGAAAAATCGACGTGCTGGTAGAGATGCGTAGCGATCCGCGGGAAATCCTCATCGACGCCACGCCTGACAGTGAATGGTCACTGATGTTTGCCGACATCGAAGCCGAATCACTGCTGGAACTGATGGATTCACTGCCGTCACGGTTGATTGATCTCGCGTTTAAAGCACTGGATACCCAGCAACAGGCATTCTTCCGTGAAGCGACACAGTTCAGTGATGATGAAATCGGTCACTGGCTCTCCCACGAACAATTGGTATTGCCTATCAACGCAAAAGTGCGTGATGCATTGCGACTCATCCGCCGTAATGTGCCGGGGCATTGTGACACCCTTTTTCTGACCAACCGCTCCGGTCAGTTTTCAGCAGCGGTAAAGCTAACCAAAGTGTTCGGCGCGCCGGAGCATGTGCCTCTGGTGGAATTGACGGTTGAGAATATGCCTGTACTAAAGGGGACCGACGATACCACTGCGGCTTCTTTGCAATTACAACGTTCGGGCTTTGCATCATTACCGGTGGTGGATGACAGCAATAAGTTACTGGGACGTCTGGATGTTACGTCTGCCAGTGAGCTGGTGAATGAAAATTACGAACGTCAGGTGATGGCATCTGCCGGTATGGATGAAGACGAGGATTTATTCTCGCCTGTCGCAAAGAGTGCCCGCAACCGTGCACTCTGGTTGGGTATCAACCTGCTCACAGCGTTTCTGGCGTCCTGGTTTATCGGTATGTTTGAAGGCACGTTACAACAGGTTGTGGCACTGGCGGTGCTGATGCCGGTGGTTGCCAGTATGGGTGGTATTGCCGGCAGCCAGACGCTCACACTGATTGTCCGTGGTCTGGCACTGGGGCAGGTCACCAAAGCTAACTTCCGTGCCCTGATGATGAAAGAACTTAAAGTTGGCGGTCTGAACGGCGTGATCTGGGCCATCATCATTGGCATAGTGGCGTCCTTCTGGTTCTCAAATGCGGCGCTGGGCGTGGTGATTTGTCTGGCAATTCTGGTGAACATCGTGTCAGCAGCACTGGCCGGTGTCTTTCTGCCTGTGTTGCTGGAAAAGCTGAATATCGACCCTGCGCTCAGCGGCTCGGTAATCCTCACCACCGTGACCGATATTGTCGGATTTGTTGCCTTTCTTGGCCTGGGTACTCTGTTTCTGCTCTAGCGCCGGCAGACCATCACAAGTGGCCGGCATTTTACCGGTACAGACTTGCTTCAGTTTGTACCGGCAGGAGACAATGTCACTTTCTCTTCTAACAAGGAACGTCATTGAACGACTTGCAAAGCCTTGCAGCATCCCGCGTTACCCGTACCGGTGTAATTTGTGCCATCGCAGCCTACATTATGTGGGGCGTAGCGCCGGTTTACTTTAAACAGCTTCAGGTTCTGCCGGCCATGGATGTGCTGATGCACAGAATTATCTGGTCTGCGGTCATTCTGCTGGTGTTAGTGCTGGCACTGAAGCAGGGGCCAAAGGTGATGGCAGCATTGCGCAGTCGCAAAGTGATGCGGGTGCTGTTTTTTGCGGGTTTACTACTGGGAGCAAACTGGCTGCTTTTTATCTGGGCGATTAACAATGACCATTTGCTTGATGCCAGTCTGGGTTACTATATCAATCCGCTGATCAATGTGTTCTTCGGCCGTTTGTTCCTGGGTGAAGTGTTGCGTCCGGCGCAGAAAGTGGCGGTTGGTCTGGCTGCAACCGGCGTCACTATTCTTATTGTGACTTATGGTCAACTTCCCTGGATTGCGCTGGTGCTGGCGATGACTTTCAGTGTGTATGGTTTGCTGAGAAAGAAAGTGGCGGTGGACTCATTGCCCGGACTCTTCATTGAAACAACCCTGTTGTTACCTTTCGCGCTGATTTACTGGGTAGGGTTTGCCAGTGAACACAGCAATATGTTGCATAATGACTGGCAACTTAATGCACTGCTGTTTGCGGCGGGTATTGTAACCACTGCGCCATTGCTGTGCTTTACTGCCGCAGCCCGCCGTATCATGTATTCCACGCTGGGGTTCTTCCAGTATATCGGACCGTCAATCATGTTTATGCTGGCGCTGTTTGTTTACGGCGAGCCCTTTGATATGACCAAAATGGTGACATTTGTTTTTGTGTGGCTGGCTTTGGTGGTATTCAGTACCGATTCGTTACGGGCCTACCGTCAGCAGCGGAAAAAGCTTCAGATTGCGCGGGAGCAAACCTGATTACGACCCTGAGATTTGGCGGTGTAAAGCAGTTTGTCTGCATCGCCGAGCAGGGTTTCAAGGTTGTCATCAAAAGCACTGATTAAGCCGATACTGGCTGTCACACTAAGCAACTTATCTTTGTAGAGTACTGGGGTTTCTGCAACTACGGCGCGGAAATTTTCCATCCGCCTGAGGGCATCTTCAGGCGCCATATCCGGCAGATAAATACAGAACTCTTCACCGCCGAATCGTGCTGCCGGTACATCGTTAAACAGCGAGCTGATTAACTCTGCCACCGTTTTCAGCACGGCATCACCGGCATCGTGGCCGTAGGTGTCATTAATGCGTTTGAAATGGTCAAGGTCTACAAGGGCCAGTGACTGGCGTTCCACATGCTGGCGGTAGCGGGTGGCTACCGTGTAGAAAAAGTGACGGCGGTTCGGCAGGCCTGTCAGATAGTCAGAATTGGCGACCCGGCGGATGGTTTCCACGCTTTCCAGCAATTCAAGGTTTTGCATCACCCTGCACAGAAACTCTTCGTGACAGAAGGGGCTGCGCAGAAAGTCATTGGCACCGCTTTTGAGGAATGTTGCCGGCAAAATACCGGATTTTCCTGACGCAATGCCGATAATCGCCATTTCTTCTTTAGCATATGCGCGGCGTAATTCCGCAATGTACTGGACGCCCTGGTCATCATCAATCGTATAGTCGATGAGCATCAATTGAATGTAGGGGTGTTCAGCAAGGTGCTCCTGCGCCTGCGCTTGTCCGCTGGCTGAGTAAACCAGGAAGTTATGTCGGCGGAGCAGGGAAACCATGGCCTGACGACTGCTGCGCTTGTCGTCCACCACCAGTACACCCACACTTTTGTTTTTATCGAGTCTGGCCAGAAGGCGGCTCAGATAGTCATAGATCTGATGATTTTCCTTTACCAGATAATCCACAATTTCTCTGCTGAGTATCGCTTTGCGGGTATCGTCGCTGGCGCTGTCGGTAACGACAATGGTGGGCACAAAAGCATTGATGGTGAAATCAATGGCTTCTCCGTGAGGCGCATCAGGCAGCGCATAGGCTACGACGGCACAAAGATACTCTTCAGGCATAGACGCAGAAAAGCGCATCTGTGCTTCGCTGAGAGAATTTGCCCCTTCGGGAATTAAACCGGCTTTTTTCACCAGTTTGGACACGAGCTGCAAGCTTTTCTGGCTATTTTCAATGACCAGTACTTTTCTTTGCATATCGTGCCTCAGTTGAATGAAATCGCTTCTTTAGCGGTTAATTAAATAATATCGGCTGACCGCAGGTGAAATTTAGAGTGGCTGCAATTTAGCATAGGCCAGTACCAGCCATTTGCTGCCGAACTCGTCGAAATTCACCTGCACTCTGGCGTGATCGCCGGAACCTTCATAGTTGAGCACAACGCCCTCACCGAATTTGCGGTGCATGACACGCTGACCCAACTGAAACCCGGTTTGTTCAAAACTTTCGTGGGACGTCGCCCGTGAAAAGCGGTTATGAACAGGGCGGGATACCGTGGATTTTAACCGTACTTCTTCCACGCATTCCGACGGAATTTCGCGGATAAACCGCGACGCCGTATGATACTTGTCCTGACCATAAAGCCTGCGGCTTTCCGCATAGGTAATAAAGAGCTTTTTCATGGCCCGTGTCATACCCACGTAGGCCAGACGGCGTTCCTCTTCCATTCGGCCTGGCTCATCATTGGTCATCTGGCTGGGGAACATGCCTTCTTCAACACCGGCCATAAAGACCAGCGGAAACTCCAGGCCTTTGGCGGTGTGAATGGTCATCATCTGAACCGCATCCTGGTCGGTGTCAGCCTGTGTTTCACCGGCTTCCAGTGAGGCATGAGCCAGAAATGCACTCAGCGGCGTCATTTCATCGGCTTCTTCCGGCACGATAAACTGCTTACAAGCGGTGACCAGTTCCTCAAGGTTTTCCAGGCGTGCCTGAGCTTTCTCACCTTTTTCAGCCTGGTACATGGCATACAGGCCGGAATGTTTGATAGCTTTGTCGGCCTGTTCTTCCAGTGGTAAATCTGCCATTGCCTGTTCAAGATCGGTTATCAGTACAATAAAACTCTGCAAGGCGTTAGCTGCACGGCCTTTCAGGGAACCGTCGGTAAGTAACAAATTGCTGGCCTGCCACAACGAGCTGTTGTGCGCTCTGGCCGTCTCACGAATGGCTGACAGGGTTTTCTCACCCATGCCGCGGCTGGGTGTATTAACTACCCGCTCGTAGGCAGCGTCATCATGAGGGTGGTTAACCATGCGCAGATAACCCAGCGCATCTTTAATTTCCTGGCGTTCGAAGAATCGCAGACCACCGTAAATCCGGTAAGCCAGTCCTTCATGCAACAGCGCTTCTTCCAGTACACGGGACTGAGCATTATTGCGGTATAGAATGGCACTTTCACTGAGGGCATTACCCTGCTGCAGCCAGCTCTTAATTTGCGACACAATAAAGCGGGCTTCATCCAGTTCGTTGAAACCGGCATAGACAGATACCAGTTCACCGTCAGCACCGTCAGTCCAGAGCTCTTTGCCGAGCCGGTCGGTGTTGTTGTCGATCACCGCGTTTGCGGCTTTCAGAATTGTGCTGGTGGAGCGGTAATTCTGTTCAAGACGGATGGTTTCCGGCTTCGGGAAGTCCTTCAGAAACTTATGTATATTATCGACATTTGCACCACGCCAGCCATAAATTGACTGATCGTCGTCGCCCACAATCATGATGGTGTTTTCGCCGGTGCTGCACAGCATGCGCAGCCAGGCGTACTGAATGTTATTGGTGTCCTGGAATTCGTCGACCAGTACCGCGCGGAAACGTTTTTGGTAGTGAGCCAGAATCTCGGGATTACGGGCCCACAACTCATGTGCCCGCAAAAGCAGTTCGGCAAAATCAACCAGCCCGGAGCGGTCACAGGACTCCTGGTAGGCCGCATAAATATCGCGCATCTTCTGCTGGGTATGATCGTTATGGGTATCGATGTGCTGAGGTCTTAAGCCTTCATCTTTATTGCCATTGATGTACCACTGTACCTGTCTTGGCGGCCAGTGCTTCTCATCCAGATTCAGCGCTTTCAGAATACGGCGGATCAACCTGTACTGGTCGTCGGAATCCAGTATTTGGAAATTTTCCGGCAAGCCGGCTTCGGCGTGATGTGCTCTGAGTAGACGATGCGCCAGACCGTGGAAGGTACCCATCCACATGGTGTGCATGCTGCGCTTCATCAGATGTTCAATCCGGCCGCGCATTTCCTTGGCTGCTTTATTTGTAAAGGTTACCGCCAGAATTGAAAAAGGCGCGATGTTCTCTACTTCCATCAGCCAGGCGATGCGGTGAACCAGTACCCGTGTTTTACCACTACCGGCGCCTGCAAGCACCAGCATGTTCGACTGAGGGGCAGCAACGGCTTCGCGTTGTTTGTCATTTAGGTCGTCGAGAAGTAAAGATACATCCATCGGGCAGATCACCAGCGTAATTAATTTCAGACCGGCAGATTATGCCAGAGCAGGCTGTGAATTTATACAGTAAGGCAAAGGGAATCATTATTCTACCGTGCCATGTGACTGATGTTAAAAAGAAGTCTCAAAATTAGACTAAAGGCTAAGTATGTGGAAAATATACACTTTGTTAAAGTTTACCTGTACAGTGCTATTCACACAGGAAATAGTATTCACGGTGTCGGGTGCGTAGCGTAAATAAAGCGGCTATACGCAAAGGGTAAGTAACCTTGCTCCGCCGCGCCGTAAATGACGGGATAGTCATGGATTACAACGTAGATAACGAAACCATTGATTTCGATAAACTGATTATTGAAATTTATGACGCTGCACTAACCCGTAAATGGGGCAGGGTGCTGGCGCAGTGCAACAAAGTGTTTCTGGCCAACAAAACATTTCTTGTTCTGCGCGATGTGATCAACGACAGAGAAGTTGCCTGGCGTATGAAGACCGCCGGTGAGGGTTGCCCGTCCTTTCCCCCAGAAGTGGATTTATCTTCACTTTCCGCCCTTAAACCTTTTTTCTTCCGGCTCCATGAAGGGGATATCTTTGATACCTGTTCACCCGCATTTCGAAGTTCAGAACATTTTACTGCGATTGCAGGGAAAGTACTGACTCCGCTGGATGCAGAAAAAACACTGGCAGCACTGGTGTTGCGGGACGAACGCTATGAAGCATATCTCGGTGTTTGCCGCTCTGAGCAGGATGACGATTTTTCAAAATACGAAGAAGTTGCTTTCAAACGTTTAGTGCCGCACTTTGTCCGTGCAGCCCGCTTCTTCCGTGATGAAGAAATATTTCGCCAACAAAGACAACTGGCGCAGGGTGTTTACGAGCACATTAAAACGGCGTTTGTAGTTTGCGACAGCCAGTTAAGGGTGCAGGCCTGTAACAGTCAGGCAGAGCAGTACCTGAATTCAGGTAAAGCCGTTGCACTCAACAAAAGACGTCTTGTTTTTGCCATGCAGCACCAGCACACCCGCTTTTGCGACAAAGTTCAGGCTTGCCTCTCCGGAGCTGAGAAGGACGAGGTGGTGCACGTTGTTGATGATAACGTGGACGTGATTGAAATCTTCCATATTCACCGGCTTGCCTCTCAGGCAGAAGAGGAGCGGCGTGAGCCGTTAGCCGTTGTAAATATTGTGTCCAGAGGAAAGCCGGACTGGCAGAACATTCAGTCTTGCTATGCGCTGAACAAGCGGGAAGTATTGATTGCGCGCATGTTGTATAAGTGCGCTTCCTACCGGGATATTGCAGCGGCTGCGGGACTGACCACCGGTGACGTGGAAATTCAGGTACAACGTCTGATAAAAGCCATGGGCGTTAAAAATGAAGAAACCCTTATTGATAAGCTGGCCATGTTCTCCGGTACTGCACCGAAGTTCGCTTAATCTGTCTGCCTGTTCTTAAATTTGTTGTCACTGTACTTGCAGTAAGAGGAGTAACCGGTTTCGCCTTGCATGGTGTTTTCAGGGGCCGGTTTGCACCATCTGCTGTGAAGTACGTATGAAATGCATATCTTCGACTCCGGAGCGTGCGAGCAGTGCAACTTTTCAAATCCCGCGAGGCATCTTCCACCGATGCCACATCCCTGACAGATTTTTCTTTGCTGGCGTGGTGGCAAATCCTTAAACGCACTTACAGCAAACAAAATGCACATAATTTATCGCTGGTCGCCGCCGGAGTGGCTTTCTATTTCCTGCTCGCCGTATTCCCGCTGCTTACTGCCGTTATCTCTCTGTATGGTTTGCTGGTCACACCGGAACAGTTGCAAAGCCATATGGCACACCTGGTGGACGTGGTGCCTGCTGACAGCCGTTACATTGTTGAGGAGCAACTGACCAAACTTACCGGAAATTCTGACTTTGCGCTCAGTTGGGGGGTCTCTCTGAGCTTGTTGCTGACAATCTGGAGCAGTAGTAAGGGCGCGAACGCGCTGATCACGGCATGCAACATTACCTACAACGAACCTCACGGCAGGATGTTTCTGAAAGGTTTGCTGGCGCGGCTGGTACTGACCATTGGTATTATCGCCTTCGTGATCGCCGCATTACTGTGTATTTCTGTGTTGCCCGAATGGATAAGCTACTTAGCCGGTTCTGTACTCAACGAAAAGGCGGCAACCTGGCTCACCTGGCCTGTACTTATATTCCTGTTTAATGTCGCTCTGGCAGCACTATACCGGTACGGACCCCACCGGAGACCGGCAAAGTGGCGCTGGGTAACCGTAGGCTCGGCGTTTGCTTCGCTGGTGTGGGTAATTGCGTCCTTTGCGTTTTCTGTTTATCTGAACGAATTTGCTTCGTATAACAAAACCTACGGTTCGCTGGGAGGGATTGTTATCCTGCTGATGTGGTTCTATCTGAGTGCTTACATCATCTTGCTCGGCGCGGAACTCAATTCAGCTACCGAATACCAGACCGATAAAGACAGCACTGCCGGCGAGGAAAAGCCTAAAGGAGAGCGGGGGGCTTACGTGGCTGACCATTCACCTTCCGATAGTCAGACGAAGTGATCAGCACGCGAACAAAAATATGGAGCGCATTAAGCGCTCCATGTGAGATATTCAAAAGGGATGATTGCTACTAGTTGAAGTAACGGTCCACTTCTTTTTCAGCTTCATCGCGGCTTTTGCCGTAAGCTTTCTGAATTTTGCCTACCAGTTCTTCACGGCGGCCATCAATTTTATCCACATCATCGTCGGTGAGTTTTCCCCACTGTTGCTGAACTTTACCTTTTAACTCTTTCCAGTTACCTTCGATACGATCGCTGTTCATATCTTTCTCCTGTTTCAAGATTTAATGATGTTACAAAATTCTGTCAGGACCGGTTTAACAGGTCCGGGCATGGTCTGTCTGACGCACTGTGCAATCAACTCATTGCGAAGTCTTACGCCGGCAGTTACCCATACACAATCAACTCTTATTCCAGTTTTCTGCTACTGAGAATAAGTCTCTGAATTACGGTTGTTATTTTATATTCCTTTTCGCTATAGCCGGAGAGGGCGGGCAGGCGTAGGATGTAGAACTTTCACGGTGCCGGCCAGTGATTTCACGGTCTGCGGTGATATTGAAATTTTGTAATGTGCGATCGGTTTGCCGGTGATGTGAGTAGACATTTATGTCGTTGAACGATAATCCTCACCGGTTGATAACATGGTGCTTGATCTGTGACGTTCAGCCCTTATCTTTCAGGCTTATTTCGGGGCCTTTAAGCTTTCACGCACTTACGCCAAAACCAGGAACACCTATGCAAGTATCAACAAGAAACGCCGGCTTCTGGCTTACGCTTAAAAGCGAAGCGCAGCACATTGCTGACAACGAACCTTTGCTGGCGAGTTATATACATGCATGTATTCTGACCCATCATAATTTTGAGTCTTCACTGAGCTTTATTCTGGCGAATAAAATGGCTGACGATGTGATGCCGGCCATTGCTATCCGTGAAGTGTTTGATGAAGCCTACCTGCTTGACCCCTCCATTACGGAAGCGGCCATTGAAGACATCAAAGCTGTGTTTAACCGTGATGCAGCGGTGAAAGACTACTTAACGCCTTTGTTGTATTTTAAGGGTTTTCACGCTGTGCAAACTCACCGTATGGCACATTACCTGTGGCAGCGGGGCCGTCATCAGCTGGCATTGTTTTTACAAAGCCGGAATTCAGAAACATTCGGCGTCGACATTCATCCCGCTGCAAAGATTGGTAAAGGGGTGATGTTTGATCACGCTACCGGCATTGTGGTGGGTGAAACCGCAGTGGTGGAAGACAATGTCAGTATTTTGCAGAGTGTAACGCTGGGCGGGACGGGTAATGAATCCGGCGACCGTCATCCGAAAGTGCGCCAGGGCGTGCTGGTAGGTGCCGGTGCAAAAATTCTTGGCAACATTGAAATTGGTGAAGGGTCAAAAGTGGGAGCAGGCAGTGTGGTGCTGAACGATGTGCCGCCTCATGTGACTGTGGTCGGTGTGCCCGCTAAAGTTGTGGGTAAACCAGCCTGCCAGCGCCCCTGCGATTCCATGCGCCAGAATTTCCTCGAAGACAGCGAAGCTGCAACCGGTAAATAGTTTACCTGCCCGGTGCACAGCAGTGTCGTCCTGAAGTCGTCTGCTGTGCTTTAACGGCGTTTACTGTCAGGTAAACGCCAGCAATTCATCCAGTGACGATAATTCCACATGAGGAAGCAATGTAGCTGCTTCACGGTTCAGGAGCATGTCGCGGTTTACTGCAATCCATGCCGCCTGATATCCCGCTTTCACTGCACCCATAACGTCTTTTTCCAGATTATCACCCACGTGTAAAATCTGGCCCGGCGCTAACGACAGCATCGCCGCCGCTTCATCGAACATATGAGCGGACGGCTTGGCCGGACGGGTTACACTGGCGTGCAACACCACATTAAAGTACGCTGACAGTCCGGTTTTATGCGGGTCAACATTGCCATTGGTTATCGCTATCAGCGGCATTTTCTCTGCCAGTTGAGCCAGTACGCTGTGAACGCTGTCATCCAGCGTGAAATCGCTGCGGGCATCATAAAAGCAGTCAAAACACGCTTTCGCGGCTGCCTCCAGTGCTTCAGGATCCTGAATATCCTGTTCCAGCGCCTGCCTGAGTGTATGCATACGCAACTGACCCATATCTGAAGCCAGCGCGGGCTGTGCCTTGATCAGACCCCGCTTTATATCTGTCCATTCCTGCGGCGAAAGCTTTGCCGTTTGCGGATATTCCGCAGCAATATAATGCTTAAGGGTTGCTTCTGCCCGTTTGATAATGGGGTCATTGTTATAAAGTGTATCGTCCAGATCGAAAGTCATGGCTTTCACTGGTGCTAAAGGCCGGTAAAATCGCATGGGACCTCAGTGTTAATTAATAAGTTATTTCTTCCTGGCGCGGGGGTGCGCGTTATCGTATACCTTCGCCAGGTGCTGGAAATCCAGATGCGTATAGACCTGCGTGGTTGATAAGTTCTCATGACCAAGCAGTTCCTGAACTGCCCGCAGATCACCGCTTGATTCTAATACGTGCGTGGCAAAGGAATGGCGCAGTTTATGAGGATGCACAGTCTGATTCATATTCTGAGACTGAGCTAACTGATTGAGACGGTTTGCCACCTGACGGTTTGAGATCCTCGTCCCCCGTTTGCTCACAAATACGGCCGGCTCATAGGGCGATGCATACTGCCCCCGTACTTTTAACCAGGCATTCAGGGCTTTGGTTGCCGTGCGTCCAAGTGGCAGGATACGCTGCTTATTCCCCTTACCGGTGACTTTAAGCGTGCCGTCGCCCTGACAATCAGCAAGGCGCAGGCCGGTCAGTTCATTCAGGCGTAACCCGCATCCGTAGAGTAGTTCGGCCATTGCCATATCGCGGCATTCTATGCCTTCATCCTGTGGCGAAGACAGTAGTTGTTGCATGTCATCCACACTGATTTGCTTTGGCAGAGGCTTACCCTGTTTCGGCGCCTGAATACCCTCTACGGGGTTGCTGAACAGTTGTTCGTTACGCATCAGGTAATGACAGAATGTTCGCAGGGCAGAAAGCTGTAACGCGATGGAGCGGGCGTGCTTGCCCTGTCGTTTGGCGATGGCCATGACCCGCTTAACATCTGAAGGGGTCAGTCCTGACCAGTCTTCAAGGGCCAGTTCAGTGGCAATGGCGGTAAGCTGGCGGCGATAATTGGAAACGGTATGCTCTGATAATCCCCGCTCGATATCGAGATGCAAAAGAAATTTGTCGAGCCATTGCTGGCATGCATCACTGAGGCGAGGTTCGGGCGCCGCAGGTTGCATTAATATCCCAGCATGCCCGGCATGGTAATGTTCAGCACTTCCTGCAACTGTTTCAGCAGCAGAGTATCCATATCCGGAGTAAAGTGGGAGGCATCGTCAGAGCCTACAGCCAGAATACCCATATCGTGATTGTCACCCAGTAAAATCAGTGCGACAGATTCAGCGGTTTCTTCACCGAAGATCACTTGTCTTTCGTGCTGGCTTAAACGGCCGAAGAAGAAGGTGCTGTCTTTAAAGCGTTTTTCGATGATGAGTCTGCGTTGCAGCTCCTGCATGGCATGAGGGCCTTTAAACAGTTGCAACACTACTGAGTGAAGATTAAGACGTTCCTGCAGAACAGATTCCAGTTTGTACTGGATTTCCGATACAGATTTACAGCGTAACAGTTCGACATTCAGATCCGTATAAACGCGGTAAATTTTCTCGTTTTGTTTGGCCACGCCGATGAGCTGGTTGAGTTTATAATTTAGCTGACGTACCTTCTTGCGAAGCTGTTCGCTCTGGCGTTCAACTAAAGATACAGCCCCTTTTTCCTCATGAGGAATCACCAACCGTTCAAGAATGTCCGGATTATTGGCGAAAAAGTCGGGATGCTTTAATAAAAAAGCACGCACTTCTTCTGCTGTCAGTCCGAACGCTTCGTCGTAATTGGGTTCCAGTGTTACCGGTCTTTTACTTTGACCTGAAGCATCACTCATAGATTAATCTGTCCGTCGTAAATGTGCTCAGCGGGCCCGGTCATCTTGAGTGCCGAGTCCTCGCCCTGCCAGCGAATACGTAAACTGCCGCCGGGTAAATCTACCCTGACTTCCTTATCCAATTTTCCCTGAACCTGTCCGACCGCTACAGCGGCACATGCGCCGCTGCCGCACGCCAGGGTTTCCCCTGCGCCACGTTCGAATACCCTGAGCTTCACATGGTCTTTCGACAGTATTTGCATAAAGCCAACGTTCACCCCTTCCGGAAAACGTTCGTGACGTTCCAGTAACGGGCCAACTTCATGCACACCGGCGGTATCGACATCGTCGACTTCCATTACACAATGGGGGTTACCCATGGAAACTGCGCCTAAAAATACTGTGCGTTCCTCAACACGGAAAATGTAGGTCTTTTCCTGTTTATTGGCGACCAGAGGTACTCTGGCTGGTTCAAAGTCAGGTACACCCATGTTCACGGTGACCTGTCCGTCTTTTTCCAGGTACAACACCATTTTTCCTGCCTTGGTGCTGACCTTAATTTTATTGCGGTTGATTAACCCTTTCATTTTGACGAAACGGGCAAAACAACGGGCTCCGTTTCCACACTGAGAAACTTCCGAGCCGTCTGCATTGAAGATGCGGTAATGAAAATCCTGTTCAGGATCATAGGGAGGTTCTACCAGCAACAGCTGGTCAAAGCCAATACCAAAGTGCCGATCAGCGAGTTGCTGAATCTTCTCCTTTGAAAAGAAAACGTTCTGGGTAACGTTATCGATGACAACGAAGTCGTTGCCCAGCCCGTGCATTTTGGAAAATTGAACTTGCATTAAGCGCACATCTTTCTTATTTGTATTTCTCTAGTTTACGTAAGTTTGCACTCACCTTTCCAGAGATCTTTTTGATTTTCTCGTTCACGCACCACAATTACCTGGTCACCATCCACCATAATTTCCGGCGGGCGGCAGCGGCTGTTGTAGTTCGAGGCCATAACAAAACCATAGGCGCCGGCGCTGCGAACCGCCAGTAAGTCTCCCGGTTTTATTGCCAGTTCACGGTCTTTACCGATGAAATCACCGGTTTCACAAATCGGTCCCACCACATCGTAAATACGTGGTGTGGCATCGGTTTCCTGCTCAACACGTACGATGTTTTGCCAGGCTGAATATAACGACGGGCGGATTAAATCATTCATCGCAGCGTCAACGATGGCGAAGTGTTTTTCATCGCCTTCTTTCACGAATTCAACTTCAGTGATCATAATGCCGGCATTCGCAGCAATAGCGCGGCCGGGTTCCATGATCATCTTTAAATTTTCGCGGCCAGCCATCTTTTCTACCATGGCGGCGGCGTATTCTTTCGGATGAGGCGGTGTTTCGTTATTGTAAGTCACGCCCAGGCCACCACCCACGTCAAGGTGGGAAATGGTAATACCTTTAGCGGCAAGCTCATCAATGAGCTTTAATAATCTTTCAAGGGCATCAACAAACGGCTCAATAGAGGTCAGCTGAGAACCAATGTGGCAGTCCATGCCCTTTACTTCAAGGTTTGACAGACTGGCGGCCAGTTCGTAAGTCGCAACGGCACGTTCGCGGGGAATACCAAATTTATTCGCTTTCAGTCCCGTGGAGATATACGGGTGAGTTTTAGCGTCCACATCCGGATTAATACGCAATGAAATGGGAGCTTTTACGCCCATTTCTGCGGCAACGCTGTTAATGCGCTCCAGTTCCGGCTCAGACTCAACGTTGAAACACAGAATGCCTTTCTCCAGCGCATAACGAATTTCTTCAGGCTTTTTGCCTACACCGGAAAATACCACTTTCTTTGCATCACCACCGGCTTCCAGTACCCGTGCCAGTTCCCCGCCGGATACGATGTCAAAGCCTGAACCTAATTTTGCCAGGACGCTCAGCACGCCTAAGTTTGAATTGGCTTTTACGGCGTAACAAATCAGGTGAGGGTGTCCGCCCAGTGCCTGGTCAAATGCATGCCAGTGACGCTCAAGGGTGGCGCGGGAATAAATATACGCAGGTGTACCGTGTGCTTTAGCGATGTTAGATACTGCTACATCTTCAGCAAACAGTTGCCCGTTTTGAAAAGCGAAAAAATCCATTACTGAGTGTCTCCGGATTGGTCGGCGGGTGTTCCGGCTGGAGTTTGCTGGTTGTCCTGAGACTCTTCTGGAAGATAGAGTGCCCCGCGATAGCCGCATGCTGACAGACCACTAATGAATATCAGCAGCACGATTAAAAAGAAGGGTTTTCTGCGCACAACGAACCCGCATAGAAAGACTAAAATTGCTGCTATGATGGCACTGCGGTGTTAAATTGCAAGCGTCAATAAACGCTCTTTCGTTTTATCGCCATATTCCACTTGTTCCCACAGAGCATCGCACAGAGAACGGGTGTCACTGAGGTCACCCTGTTTCAGCCAGTTGATCAGCAGTGACGGGTCCTGAGGAAACTGAATGGCCTCATTTTCCGGTGCATCCAGCCACTCTTCCACAGTGTCAGTGTCGAGCTGAAAAAGGGAATGACATAGTCCCATTTTATCTAACGTGAGTACGTTCGATAATTGTTCAAACTGGCCGTGTAACGGCTTAATCAACAGCTTTTTGCCCAGATGTAATGCTTCACTGGACAGCTCAAAGCCGCCGTTGGCAATCACACCATTACAATGCTGTAAGTGATGCTGAAAGCCTGCCTTGGAAGGGGGATTCCAACTGATATGGCCACTTTCGTAATGGCCCTTGATTGACGGGTGGTAGCACACAAATTGCTGGTCGGTTAACGGCTCCAGCATCAGGCGGATGTCATCCACGTGTTCAAAAGGCAGATAAACCAGAACATGACTCTTTGACGGTGAGGCCAGACGCTCATCTGCGACAAACGGCGGTACGATGGGCTGGTTAAAGTGAAACCAGTGTACGCCCAGCTGTACCTGCGTGGGAGCAAAGTATTTCAGGATGAGCTTATTGATTATACCGTCGCCGGCTTTCGGGACGGTATAAGTGAAACATGCCTGATGGCTGATAGAGATAGACGGTAATCCCGCACGTTTTGCTGCCCAGGCGGTGACCGGTTCAAAGTCGTTGATCAGGAGATCATAGCCGGTGACATCAAAGTTACGCACATCCTGCCAGAACTGACCGGGGCGGTTTGCTTTGAGTGTTGCAATGCGGTCTACCTGACCGTGACTGGTAATAAAAGTAAGACCACGGAAGGTGCGGTACGGACCAAATACTTCCATGTCGAAGTACTTGTCTTCATCCCGTCCGGAAAATACAAAATCAACGGTAAAGTCGTCGCGCTGTGCAAAAGCTGCCGCCATGATGCGTGCGCGGGCAATATGACCGTTGCCGGTCCCCTGCACGCCATAAAGAATTCTCATACTACCCCAGTATCATTAAGCTCGCAGAAGCAATGGTTAAGCCCAGAAGTGCACCGGCTATCACGTCGGTAGGGTAGTGCACACCAAGCAAAATACGGGACAGGCCAATCAGCGCTGCCCAACTGTAAGCCAGAATGGCAAAAGGCGGATAAAAATGCGCTACGATGCTGGCCATCAG
This sequence comes from Alteromonas sp., assembly GCF_984505615.1. Classification (NCBI taxonomy): domain Bacteria; kingdom Pseudomonadati; phylum Pseudomonadota; class Gammaproteobacteria; order Alteromonadales; family Alteromonadaceae; genus Alteromonas; species Alteromonas sp. The sequence goes on from NZ_CFHOXV010000018.1 coordinate 35,823, forward strand.
CCAGGCTGCGGCGGTGTGCCCGGATGGCAGACTGAATTTATCTGACGGCGTAACGTGGGCCGTGAAGTTATTCAATAAATCGCAGGGGCGGGGACGCTTGAACATACGTTTCAGCACTACATATACCGGCAGTTCGAGTCCGTAGGCCATCAGTGCGGTATACAGGAACAGCTCGCCGTGTTCAGGCTCGAAAGCCCACAGCAGCATACCGATGATGAAGTACAGATAGCCGTCTCCGGTTTTTGACAACCAGATAACGCCGGTACAGTTACGCTTTTGTGTGAGTCGGTAAAGCCAAAAAAACAAATCAGTATCAGCTTTGGTCAAGGATTTCCGGTTCAGCACGGCCCTGGCCTCATTACAATTGATTACAATATAAGCTAATCAGCATGTGTGAATCTGCCGTGACAAAAAAAAGAAACCTTTATGACAGGCCGCAGAGATTTACCGAAATAAGCGGAAGCGAGGTATTTTTATTATGGTAATTAGTGCTATGCTAACAACAGTTCTGACAACGCATCTTCTCTTTCCAATCAATCACCTTAGTAAACTTCCATGCCGTTTTAAAAACGGGGGCTGTGAGGGTATTGGCGGAATCGCGGGTCAGTGTTTCTTTTCCGGTAATTAAGGCACAGTGATGGACTATAACACTTCTGAATTATGCGATTTATTTGCAGACAGCGTAGATGTGGTCGACCCCATGTTTGTCAGTTATGGCGGACGTTATTCGTTTGGTGGTGAAGTCACAACCATTAAGTGTTTTGAAGATCGCGGGTTGATAGACCGCGTACTGGCGCAGCCCGGTGCAGGAAAAGTCTTGCTAATTGATGGTGGCGGTTCTACCCGCCGTGCATTACTTGATGCCGCTTCAGCCCAGCTTGCAATCGATAACGACTGGGAAGGCATTGTTTGTTACGGCAGTGTCCGTGAAGTGGATACTCTGGCAGATTTAGACATTGGTATTCTGGCAGTGGCGTCTATCCCGGTGAACGCGGAAACGGAAAGTACCGGTGAGGTGGATGTGCCGGTTAATTTCGGCGGTGTAACCTTCCTGCCGGAAGATCATCTGTATGCCGACAGCACAGGCGTTATATTATCGCCGGAGCCGCTGGATTTAGACTAAGCCTGCGGGCTTCACAGAGTTTTCAAAAGAAACCTTCCCGGTTTGGCCGGGAAGGTTTTTTTATGGACTTATTTCGTGTTTGCAAACACGTTGTTCAGGTACGCGGCAATGCGGACACCGGCCTGCTGCAAACGGGTTTTTGCTACGGGCAGAAAGTCGTACACATAGTCATAAGACATGTCGTTGGCGTCTTCAGGATAAATAGTATCGCGGATTTCCGTGCTTTCCTTTATCCACACGTTGGCATCAAGCGCCTGCCAGTCTTTCAGGTTCTTCGTGGTGATTTTCTTATCCAGCCAGTCTGTCCACTCCGTGTAGGACAACTGCTTTGAGTCCAGCATTTTTGAGTCCCACACGGTATGCAGGTTGCTGTCTTGCCAGAAGAAGCGTACCTTGACCGAGTTGCCGCCTCTGTCAGTCCCGTTACCGGCGTGCAAAGGCTGATGGAGATCGCCAATGATATGCACAATAAAGCGCAGTGCGACCTGACGATCTTCTCTGCTGGCTTTGGTGTCTTTCAGTACCGTGGTGAAATGCTGAAGTGCCGTGTACGCATCTCCCTGTTCGGGCGCTCCTACTTCATGATATTCATGACCTTCCGGCACAGTGACATAGTGCCAGGGGGGCGAAGTTTTACGCCAGAATTCACTGGGGTCTGAACGCATTTCGTCAGGATACGTAGACGCTTCAGCCAGTGATTCATTTGGCAGAAGCTTAACAATGGCCGCTTTGGCAGCGGGAGTCAGATGTTTTTCTGCAATTGCGCCGGTAACACGGTGACCGGTTTGTCCCCAGCCAAAGGCGGGCAGGCTCGTCATCATGGTCGATGCCAGGCAGAAAGAAAGTGCAATAGTCCGTTTAGCAAACGCCTGCATGAAAGTTCCTCTTTTATTTGTCGTTATGGTGTTGATAGCCCCAGCGCATCATTAATGTCTGATCGACGCCCAGGTGATCCAGAATTCTGGCTACCACGAAGTCGACCAGGTCGCTGATTTGTTTTGGATTATGATAGAAGCCGGGCGAAGCGGGCATGATTGTCGCACCGGTTTGTGACAGTTTTAACATATTTTCCAGATGGATAGACGAAAGCGGCATCTCACGGGTAACAAGAATAAGTTGTCCCCGTTCTTTTAACACCACGTCGGCAGCACGTTCGATAAGGTTGTCGCTGGCCCCTGTTGCTATAGCTGACAATGTGCCGGTTGAACACGGGCACACCACCATCTGTTTAGGTGCTGCAGAACCCGATGCCACAGGTGAAAACCATTCTTCCTTGCCACACACACGGATCTGGTTTTCACGGGCTCCGAAGCGTTCACTGAAAAATGCACTGGCGGCATCCGGCTTCGACGGGATTTTCACTTCTTCTTCGGTAGCAAAAACAACTTTCGCGGCTGACGAAATCAGCACAAAAATGTCGTAATCGGCTTTGACCAGTATTTCCAGCAGGCGCATGGCATACGGTGCACCGGACGCACCGGTAATCGCCAGAGTGATGGTTTTATTTGTCATAGCGTTTTCTGCTTCCTCAGGAATGTGTGACGTCAGCACTGGCCAGTGCATCCAGCAGTCGTTGGTGAATGCCTTCAAAACCACCGTTGCTCATCACCAGTACATGGTCGCCCGGCCGGCTGATGGATTTCACCTGCTGGACAATACTCTCTACGTCATGATAGCAGTAAGCCGGTGTGTCACTGTGTTTGGCGGTCTCTGCCAGTGACCATTTCATCCCGGCAGGCTCAAACAGCAGCACTTCGTCAGCCTGTTGCCAGCTGTTGCCCAGCGTATGTTCGTGTACGCCCATTTTCATGGTGTTCGAACGGGGTTCCAGAATTGCGATAATGCGGGCTTTACCCACTTTGTTCCGTAAACCCTGAATGGTGGTAGTGATGGCCGTGGGGTGATGGGCAAAGTCATCGTATACCGTAATTTCATTCACGGTACCTTTGGTTTCCATACGGCGCTTCACGTTTTTAAATGTGGCGAGGGCTTCGATAGCCTGCGCTGTTGCCACTCCGGCATGGTGCGCTGCTGCAATAGCCATCAGGGCGTTATTCACGTTATGCTGGCCCACCAGAGACCAGTTAACAGTACCTGCTTTTTCTCCACGGAAAAGTACCTCAAAAGCACTGCCATCAGGAGTCAGCAGATTGGCTTCCCAGTCTTTTCCGGTAAATTGTTGTTCTGACCAGCAGCCTTTTTCCAGTGTGGCCTTCAGCGGTTTGTCTTTTTGTGGTGACAGGATCAGACCATTTTCCGGCACCATACGAACTAAGTGATGGAACTGGGTTTGAATGGCTGCAAGATCAGGGAAAATATCCGCATGATCGAACTCAAGGTTGTTCAGGATCAGCGTACGCGGACGGTAGTGAACAAACTTAGAGCGTTTATCGAAAAAGGCACTGTCGTATTCGTCCGCTTCGATGACAAAGAATGGACTTTCGCCAATGCGTGCCGACACGCCGAAGTTTTCCGGAATACCACCAATCAGAAAACCGGGCGCCAGGCCTGCATGTTCAAGGATCCACGCTACCATGCTGGAGGTGGTGGTTTTACCATGGGTGCCGGCGATTCCAATCACCCACCGGGAGGTAAGCAGGTTGTCTAACAGCCATTGAGGACCGCTGGTATAGGGAAGATTGCGGTTTAAAACATACTCAACAGCAGGATTGCCCCGGGACATGGCATTGCCGATGATAACCATATCCGGTGCCGGTTCGAACTGAGCGGGGTCATAGCCCTCTGTTAACTCAATGCCCAGCGCTTCCAGCTGAGTGCTCATTGGCGGATAAACATTACGGTCGGAACCGGTCACCTTGTGGCCTAGCGATTTGGCGATTGCGGCAATACCACCCATAAAGCTGCCGCAAATGCCGAGAATGTGAACGTGCATAAGAATCCTGTGTACGATTAAGGTGGCTACTTTAGCAGAACTCCCGGTGTGCACGCCAATACCAGAGTACGCGGCAATGTAAGAATAAGCCGTTTCCCTGTGGTCCATTCGCGGTTACAATCGTTTTAATTACATTTGCTACCAGCCAGTGGAACGAAAACACCGGCATACAATAATAAAGCAAAGTGATTCAGATTGGCTTTTGGACACTGGCGGGAATGCCGGCGCAAAGCGAATCATTACCCTACATAAATAAACAAGGCTATTGCACACAATGAAACGTTTAAATTCTCAACTACAACAAGACGGCGCTCCTCTTGAGCTTATTTTGCTTATCCGTACATTGCTGGCGGGCTGTAAGGAAATTTCTTTCCGTGTCAGTCAGGGCGCTTTGGCGGGGGTATTAGGTTCGACGTTGAGTGAAAACGTTCAGGGGGAAACCCAAAAGAAGCTGGACGTGATTTCTAACCAGATATTGAAAGATACCTTACGGGATTCTGGCTATGTAAAAGCCATTTCTTCTGAAGAAGAAGACACGGTGGTACCGTGTAACCCTGAAGGTAACTACCTGGTGAGTTTTGACCCGCTGGATGGCTCGTCGAATACTGAAATCAACAGCCTGATTGGTACTATTTTCTCTATCGCCCATGCACCGCAGTGGATGGAGCCGGACGACCCGTCTGCGTTTTTACAGCCCGGTACACAAATGGTTGCTGCCGGTTATGTACTGTATGGTCCGTCAACCATGATGGCGCTGACTACCGGCCGTGGCACGCATATTTATACACTGGATAAAACCCACGGTGGTTTCCTGTTAACGCACCCTAATGTGCAGGTGCCTGAGCAAACATCCGAGTTTTCAATCAACGCGTCTAATCAGCGCCATTGGGAAGCGCCGATGAAAGCTTATATTGCTGACTTGCTGGCGGGCACAGACGGTCCCCGTGAAAAGAACTTCAACATGCGCTGGGTGGCGGCGATGGTGGGGGATATTCACCGTCTGCTTTGCCGGGGCGGTATTTTTATGTATCCCTATGACAACCGTAACCCGTCTAAAGCCGGTAAACTGCGTTTATTATACGAAGCCAACCCGATGGCATTTCTGATGGAACAGGCCGGTGGCCTGGCCGATACGGGGACAGGTCGTATCATGGAAGTGATGCCCACCGAAATTCATCAACGTGTACCGGTGATTTTAGGTTCCAAAGAAGAAGTGGAAACGTGCCTGAACTATCACGCTAAAGCGAAATAGCGCACATTCAGCACAAAAATACTGAAGACTGCTTAAGACTTGGGTCTTAAGCAGTTTTTATTTTACGGTAGTCACCGTATACTTAGGCGCGATTTTGCCGTGAAAGGGAATACAGTGTGTTTGTTTTCCCGGACAAATCCCGTTTTTAATTTAACAAATCAAAGGATTATTTCATGAGCCTTAACAACGTTCCTGCTGGTAAAGATATGCCAGAAGTGGTGAATGTCATCATCGAAATCCCAGCTCACGCTGACCCGGTAAAATATGAAGTAGACAAAGACACCGGTGCAATGTTTGTTGACCGTTTCATGGCTACCTGCATGCACTATCCGGTAAACTACGGCTACGTGAATAACACACTGTCTTTAGACGGTGACCCGGTTGACGTACTGGTTATGACGCCGTTCCCTATTATCAGCGGTTCCGTGATCAAGTGTCGTCCTGTTGGCGTTCTGAACATGACTGACGAGTCAGGTACTGATGCGAAAGTTCTGGCAGTGCCGGTAGACAAGCTGTCTACTATTTACCGCGACGTGAAAGACATCAACGACGTGCCAGAGCTGACTAAACAGCAAATTGAGCACTTCTTCTCTCACTATAAAGATCTGGAGCCTGGCAAGTGGGTTAAGATCGACGGCTGGGCAGATGCAGAAGCAGCGAAAGCTGAAATCGTATCCAGCGCCAAGCGTTACGAAGAAGGCAAATAAGCCCTTCTTTCCGCAGATTGAAAAAGCCCGGTTCGCCGGGCTTTTTAGTGTCTACCGGATAGTGATAACACCGGTGTAGTGACCGGCTTCCGGACTCACCGGCTTACCATTCACTGAAATGCTGGCAGGCGAACCGCCAGCGGACAGAATTGAAGCTCCTTTTTCGATTTGCAGCTCTGATACCAGTGCCGGGGATGTTACCTTCCATACAGAACCTGATTTCAGCGATACTTTGATATCATTCACGCCGTTGTAATGCTGCCGGTTAGCAACGTTGCCAAGGTAGTAATATTCTTCCATGGGGATGTGTGTTTTCTGGCTTCCGTGTTCATCAACATGGATCGCGCTGGTGGCACTGACCGTGCCGGTTAAACTGGCATTCTTATTAAGCGCTATGTTCAGATGGTCTCCGGGCTGACCTCCGGCATATCCGGTGGCATTAAATATATCACCGGTCAGCTTTGTATCTTCCAGTGTCAGAGAAACCTGCTGGCGTTTATCTGTGGATGGAGCCGCTGTTTCGTAATCAATGCCCGGATACCCTGCCGGTTCATTGAATACCGTATTGAAGTGGATTGCGACCTGAGAGTCCTGTTGCAGACCAACCAGCATATCGTCATTATCTATCATCTGCAGCAGCACGCCGTTTGCCGGTTCAAGTGTGCTGTCGCCTTTAACTGTAATATCCACGTTGCCGTCTTTCAGTAAAAAAACAGCGTTTCCTGTTTTCACCCTTGTCCTGCCATCCAGAACCAGTTTTCCGTCGCCATGAGACATCCAGCCGGCGAAATCAGAAGAAATCGTTGATGTTTTACCCTGACCCTTTATATCAGTGAACACTGCAGTTTCAGAAGGCTTTACGTCAAAAACAGGCTTGTCATTACCAAAGAAGTCTTTGACAGTTTTGCCGGTGGGAATTTGCTCTCTGGGGTAAATGGCCAGCGGCTCTTTGAAATTTGAAGCTCCGTAGTAAGCATCACCGTCGCGGATAATTCCGGCATAGGTGCCGGCATTAATCGTGACGCCATAGTAGAAGTGCTCTGAACCGAGAATATATGTACCGTAACCGCTGCCATACTTTGGGCTTAACGGGGTTTTCTCACCGGTGAGGGTCAATGAAGAGTCTACAACGGTCAGCAGCATTGCTGCGCCCAGGTCGGTAGACAATACTCCCCAGTTTGCTGCTTCTGCACGGGTTCTCACCATGGTGAAGGTTGTTTTATTTCCCATCATGTTGGTACCCCGCGCACTCCCTGTTATACCCAGTACCCAGGGGGGCGCAACCATAGCCGAAAAATCGGCACTGTTCGGATAGTCTTCGTACAGGTTGCCACCGTGGACTGAAAATTCCGAGTCCTCAATAAGAATATCCGCCCCGCCAAAGGCATAAAAAGCGAGTCTGGCGACGCCGCCTACTTCAATTTCAGAATCCGTGACAGTGAGTTTCGCGCCATTGTAAGCGGCTAATGCGGCTCCGTATCCACTGAAATCACTGCTGTCCAGACCGTTACTGTTTGAGTTAAATTTAAATACGGCATTTGATACATGGTATTCAATATCACCGTCTGCCATGATGCCATTAAAATTACCGCTGTCAGATTCAATCACCAGGCCAGTCGCTGATTTTGCGTCATAGCTGCCAGCGGAAATTGCTTGTGTTACCGAGCGGCCGGTATCCATGCCGTCACCGTTTATCAGAAGCGCAGTGCGGAAGTTATCAACGCCCCGGTCAGTCTCACCTGCGGGGCTGTGATGAAAGCGGGATGTGATAACGAGTTCGACATTTTTATACGTGCCGGGCTTCATTGCCGTCTCAACACCGTTAGCGAGCATCGTAACTGCTTTCCCCGGCCTGATAATTTGCGCCCCGGGCGCGATAGTCAGTGTACTTAAGCGGGTATTTTGAAACACCGGCTTTACTTCACCGGCTTTGAGAACGAGTGAATCCGCAGTTTGCTCAAGGGCAATGCAAGACATCGTGAAGAAGGCCGCACCTGTCAGTGCCGTTTTGAGTGCGTAATGCATTATAAGATTCCTTTCGTTGAGGTAGCGGCTGCGACAATAATTTCGCTGTTATTTTCTTTCCTGATAATGCGCGGAACTGACGGTGAGTCAGACAGCACGGTGGCCATCACTTTGACACCGGGTTGCGGCGCTATTCTGTCCAGCACAGCGGGGTCTGTGATTACAACGGTACTGTCTTCTGTAGCATGCCACAGGCTGTCTTCATTGACAGAAAGCGTGACATTTTGCATCGCGCCATGGATGCTGCTGCCGGCCTTTAAGCTGACTGCCAGTGATCGTTCTGAATCTTCATTGATGATATTTCCGCTAAGCTGGCTGGCAGAAATGGTTACCGCTGAGCCGGGGACAGGTTTACCTCCGGTTCGCGTTCTGTGCGGGTCGTCGTTAATTTTTGCCTGTATCAGTTTTCCGTCACCGGCGATGATTTCCGTACCGGTGAGGGTGATGTCTGCATTGGCACTTTTTATCAAAAGTGCCGTTCCCTGACTGACGTGTTTGCCGCCTTCTATGATCAGCTTGCCTTGCTCCATGGGGTTGCCCATTACCGAATGAATCATCATCACATTAGCGCCCGACGAAGATGTTGAGGCGTTAAGTTGCATTTCTGCTGCACCGGCAATAACTCCCGTATAAGTGGCTGAGTGAAGTTCGGATGAATTGATAACCACTCTCGCTCCGAAATCCGCATAGGCTCCGTATCCGGAGTTATTTACCTTGACGATACTGTCATTCACCTCCAGGTAAGCTTCTCCGCCGGAAGCATCGGTGGACAAAGCTCCCCAGCCATCGGCTTCGAACGTGCAATTATAAAAATAACTGCGGGCGTTACTCATTGTGAGATGAGTTCTGGCAGTTCCCTTAATGCCCAGCGGTGCCGGAGGCTCTTTCATGCCCGGACCAATAACAGGAACATAATCATCAGGCAGTTTGCCGCCATGGGAAACAAAATGGCTGTTGAAAGCTTTTAGTGTGGCCCGTTCAGCGGAAACCAGTGCGCTGGAAATCACGCCTGAGGTTTCAATGCTTGAGTCGTATATTGAGACGATTCCCTCTGCGGCGAGTAGTCCTGCTCCTTTGGCCAGAAAGTCATTGCTGCCACCGCCATCTGAAGAAATGGTCATATCGCGGATGGTGACATTCGATTTAACGCCGGTAACCAGCACCGGGTTCACATCCGCTTTGCTATTCGACACGGACAGATGTGAAACCGTATTTTGTGATAGCGAGGTATCGCTTCCTTTGTTTATGCGTCCGGTAACGGTAAGACGGTCATTGTCTATATGCAGTATGGACTGATACTGCGTATCTTTAATTGAAGGCATGGCAGGCGGCGGGCCGGGCATGGCTTCCTGAGCTGTGCCGTTGAACGCCGTGGTCGCCAGCGCCAGTGAGAGCGCAGCAGCGGCTAAACGTCGCGAAAATCCTGATTCAGAAGAGAGCATAGTAATTCCTTGTTGAAAACGATGGCCCGCGCCGGCAGGCCGGAAAGTGAAATCAGAAGCGGTAATTCGCCGTAATACCGAATTCTCTTGGTGCACCCGGAATGGAATAACCAACGAAATAGGCGGTTTTGATGGCTTCATCCGCGATGTTTTTGACGAAGGCAGAAACGGACAGGTTGTCGTCTGCGCTATGCCAGGTCACTGTGAAGTCTCCGGTGAGATAGCCCTCCTGCAATGCAGCAGGCTGATTGCTGGGAGCCACGTATTGTTCTGATACATATCTGATGTCCAGGCGCGGGACGACATACCAGCCTCCTTCTCCTTCCAGCAGTAATTCATAGCCACCTTTCAGTGTCCATTCAGGAGAGTGGGGGAGTCGTTCTCCGTTGAAATTCAGTGCTGTGGCACTGAGTGCAGCACAGGCTGCGTCTGCTTCACCGGCATAGCCGAAAGGATTCAGGCAGAGATCTGAGGTAATTTCAGAATTAAGGTAAGCCAGCGACAGATTCAGTGTGCTGTATTCTGTCGGAGCCGCCAGCAATTCAAATTCCCCGCCCCAGTTCGTAGCATCAGCATTGTAAAAAACGAGATTCGACCCGGTGGCTGTGATAAAGAAATCGACGATCTGGAAGTCTTCGTAGTCGTAATAAAACAGGCTGGAATTCAACTGTAATCTGTTGTCCATAAGCCGTGTTTTTATGCCGCCTTCATAAGACAACAGATCCTCTGGCACGATGGTGTCGCCGTTAAACGGATTTACCCCGCCGGGCCTGAATCCGGTAGCTGCCTGAGCAAACAGTAACGTATCTTCAGACACGTTATGCTCGATACCCAGTTTCCAGTCGAAAAAGTTATCTTCCCGTACGCCGGTATACAGGTTTACCGGCGGCGGAGCTGTGCCCTGAGCCTCCCGTGAGTCTTTGGTGTAACGGGCGCCGGTGGTCAGCCGCCAGTCGTCACTTAAAGGGAATGTTGCCTGTGCAAAAATAGCATCCGAATCGCCGGTGTTATTGCTGAACTCAGCGGTGTCAGCAACAGAGCCATCGGTGTTCAGTACAAATGCTTCTGTGTACTGTTCATAATCATAATGATAGTAGCCAAATACCCATTCAACCGGTGCGCCGGGTAAGCTGGCGTAACGAATTTCCAGCGCATTCTGTTCTACATTTTTCGGGTCATAACCACTTGAACCACGTCCGCCGAAAAAGCCCTCATTAGTCCCCGAAGCCTCCTGATAGGATGGCAGAATAGTGAGTGTTCCTGCTCCCAGTTTCCAGTCGGCTTTCAGGTAGTATTTGTCTGCCGTGTAGTCCTGTCCGTCACCAATGTCCGGATCGGCTGTTGTGTAGTAAAGCCCGGCGTCCCAGTTACTGTCTTCCACACCGCCACTTCCCATACCACCCAGATGAATGCGGTCGTATCCTGCCAGAATGCGCAGGTCATCATTCGGTTGATAAAGCAGCTTGATACGTTGACCATTGCCGCTCATATCCGCATGCCCGTTAGATAAATAACCATCGCGGTCAACGCCTGTTGCGGCAACGCGGACAGCCAGAGTGTCTGACAGGGGGATATTGATGGCGCCTTCAGCCCGTTTAAAGCTGTAATTTCCCAGGCTCCCGGTGACATGACCTTTTACTTCATCCAGAGTGGGATCTTTGGAAATAAAGTTAACGACGCCTGCAGTGGCATTTCTTCCATACAATGTTCCCTGGGGGCCGCGCATTACCTCCACACGGTCAAGGTCGTAAAAGCCCAGCAGGCCGGCTTCCGCACGGATGGAGTACACTTCGTCATAATTGGTAGAAACCGAACTTTCCCCGACGCCCGGCGGTAAGTCTGAGCCCAGGCCGCGAATGGCGATCACCTGACCCCGCGCTGCGCCCTGTACTTCCACACCGGCCACATTCGACAGAATATCGCTGGCAGAGACCCTCGCAGCCTGTGAAATTTGTTCTTCATCTACGACTGCCATACTGGCAGGCACTTCCTGTATGGACTTCACGGTTTTGGACGACGTGACAATGATGGTTTCAATTTCGCCTGAATTTTCAGGGGAAGTTTGTGCGTGCGCCTGAGTAAAGGCACAGGTTATCGCTGAAGCAAGCAGCGTTAAGGTCAGGCAGGGCGGCTTAAATAAGTGCGTCATGGATGTGTTCCTTGTTGTTCTTTGATGCGGTAGTTACTGTGTTTTGTTGTGCCACTGGCAAAGTGACGGTAAAGGTGGTGATGTTGTCGTGACTGCGGACGCTGACAGCGCCTTTGTACTCTGCGACGATTTTTTTAACGATTGTCAGTCCCAGACCGGCATGACTGTTAGTGGTGTCTCGGGCCGGGTCGGCTCTGTAGAAACGGTCAAACATGCAGCGCAGAGTTTCTGCGGACAGTGTTGGCCCGGCATTAATGACATCAATGACGAGCTGACCCGGCAATGAAGCGCAGGCTGAGGACTGAATGACGATGTCAGTATCAGGTTCCCCGTAGGTAATCGCGTTACTGAGTAAGTTGGTAAAGAGTTGCTGAAGTGGAATTGCATCAATTTCCAGTAAGGTGCCGGCAGTCACATTGATAAGTTGCATACCTTTGAGCGCAGCCTGCTCCTGCAACTGGAATATACACTGGTCAACCGTAGCGGCGCACAGGGCCGGGGTTTCCTGCCGGCGTTCCTGTGACTCGTCCAGTTTTGCCAGAGACAATAGTGACTCGCTCAGGGTGCACAGGCGATCTGTTCTGCTAGATATGTCCTCCAGGGTCATTCTGTATTCATCAGCAGAACGCGGACGGGAAAGCGACGTTTGAATGCTGGTGCGTATCGCTGCCAGCGGTGTTCTCAGTTCATGCGCCGCATCAGCAACAAATTGCTTTTGCTTGCAAAAAGCAGTGTCCAGTCTGGCGAAAGTCTCGTTAAGTACGCCGGCAAGCTTACCTATTTCATCTTTCGTGTTATCTACGCTGATATGGCGGCTGATGGTATCTGCTGATATAGCTGAAGCCTGACAAGCCAGGGATTCCAGCGGGGAAATAATCGTATCCGTAATGCGTCTTACACCCCAGATAACAGCGACAAGCAATGCAGTACCTAACATCACTAACTGTTGGATCCATGCTATCTGTTCAGCATAGACAGGCTCTGATGACTGACCGACCAGCACAATGTCATCAGACGCCGTTACCTGATACGCTTCTCTGTCGCTTTCCTGCCATCTGAACATAACCGGTCCTTTGTCTGTGACTTCTGGCAATGATGCTGTAGCGGGGACATTCCGGCTCGCTACCAGGCGCTTTCCTTTTGAATCCCAGACGATGAAGTAAGCTTTCTCCTGTACCCAGCCTTCAGAAAACTGTTCGCTGCCGGGGCCAAGAAGCAGATCGTTAAGGCTCTGGGTTCTGGAATCATAAACTTTTGCCGTTTTATGTGGGGGCACTTGCCAGTCAGCTTTAGGTTTGTTGAACTCAAGGCTGTCTCTGGCTGCGAAGTGAACGGCGGCAAGTTTATGGGTCAAAGACGAGTCTATGCTGTTCATTCTTGCCTTATCATCAATAATGCAAAGACTGATACCCGCTACCAGAAGAATGATGGTAAACAGGCACGACATCCATAGCTGAAGACGAAACCGGATAGAATGGCCCATCACAAGTCATCTCCGATGAAGTAACCCAGTCCTCTGCGGGTTCGTATCAGTTCAGCTCCCAGTTTTTTGCGCAAACTGGAGATATGTACGTCAATCAGATTGGAAATCGTGTCGTCTTTTTCGTCGAACAGGTGTTCATAGAGTTCTGTTCGTGTAACGGTGTGACCTTTACGGCAGGCGAGGTGCGCGAAAATCACATATTCCCTGGCAGTGAGGTGAATTTCTTCACCGGAACGGGTGACGCGTTTGGCCTGTGTGTCCAGACAAACATCATTTATTTCTATGATTTGTGATGAATGACCCTGAGACCGCCGTATTACAGCCCGCAGTCTTGCCAGCAGTTCGTATAAATCAAAGGGTTTAGTGATATAGTCATCGGCTCCGCTGTCCAGCCCCGTAATACGTTCTTTCAGTCCGTCCAGTGCCGTTAACATAATTACCGGTACATGACTGAAGCGACGGATTCGCTCCAGCACTTTCCAGCCGGAGCAACCGGGCAGCATAATGTCCAGAATGACTGCATCGTAACTCCAGTTTTCGGCATGATAGACGGCGCTGTCTCCGTCGCTGGCAGTATCTACGGCGTAACACTCTTCACATAACGCCCGTGAAAGACTGCTGCATAGCAGTTCTTCATCTTCTACAAGAAGTATTCTCATTAGTTGCTCCTCTTGTCAGGCGTTGTTACATTTGTGTTAAATGCAACGTTACGCCCTGTTCCATTAAGCTGGGATTAAGACGGCTGTTAAGTTAATGGTTTGTTAACCATAACCAGTCTGCGGCGCCGCATGGATATTGGAAATTTGGAATTATCAATAGTGTTATTTGATGTGGCGGATAGGGGGGTACGGGATCGGGAGCGATCCTCCCGGACGGTATGTATTTGCCGGATCTCCTTGTTTGTGGATCAGGATTAGTAGGATTATTTCCACAAGCCAAACTTTTGTGGTATTGGTGGAAAGCAATCAAAAAAGAGTTGACTATTTATTATTGTCGAATTGATAGACACCGTACGGTTTCTGCGCTGCGATGGTATCAAAGGCTTTAATCTGTTGGCGCCGGAGGGGACTGGTAATACAGTCATCAACGCCATGTATACAAACAATGCACAAAGTTATCCACAGCCTTGTGCATAAAAAAGACTTGATTTGCGGGTAAAAATGATCAAAGCGATCTTTGGATCAAAGCGGAGGCCAAATGTTTTCGCGGCTGATTGTGATCCCGGTGTGTACTTTGGAATAAATTCGATGTTCAGGCCGGGTAGTTTGGACAACCCGGAGCTATGCTTTAGTTCAGGGTTTGTATATGATTTCAGAGCAGACTGTGAAATCCGTTGAACGCGCGGATTTGGCGTCCGGCTGCCGGAGATTAATGTGAGTTCAGATATTCAGAAGTTGCAGCAGCAAATTGCATTGTTGCAGAGAAAATTGAGTCGTGAGCAGCTGGCGCGTACGGCGGCTGAAGACATGCTCAATAATTACTCCCGCGATGCCTATCTGGCAAATCAAAACCTGCGTCGTGCTCTCAGCGAAACCCGCGCTATATATCATCAGTTGCTGTCTCAACTTCCTGACAGTGAGGCTGATACATTTAAACAGTCAGCCAAACCTTCCTCTGACAGCATAGCCATGGTGGACCGTATGACACTGCTTAGCCAGCTTGCTGCAGGTATTGCTCATGAAATTAATAACCCCATCGGCTTTATCAAAAGTAACTGTGAAATTCAGGAATATATGCTGAAGGATGTGTTCGATGCCTGGGATGAACTTAAGGATGAGTTAAAAAAGGGCGGCACCTCTGCAGCTAAATTACCCGCTGACATGGAGTTGAAATACTTGCTGCGGGATGTGAGAGAAATGCTTTCAGACATGCAAAAATCCTCTCTGGAAGGCGCTAACCGTATTGCTGAAATTGTTTCCTCACTGCAGATTTTTTCTTCTCCGGTTACCGTGGAACGTAACTGGGAAGATTTAGATGATCTTCTTGAGTTTGGTCTGGAGGAAATCATCAGGCGAATTCCTGCAAATGTTTCTCTTAATTTCGATGCGTCGGATTCCCGCTCACAGGTACTGGTTAACAGGAAGCAAATCAGGCAGGTGCTTGAGGCAGTAGTTGAAAACGCAATTGATGCCTGTGTATCCGGCGGCACAATCAGTATCGCTGTAGCTGATCTGCCGGGCGCAGTTAAAGTGTTTATAAAAGACAATGGTGAAGGAATAAAGCCTGAGCACATGCCATTAATCTTTACGCCTTTCTTCACTACCCGCCCTCCCGGCAGCGGCACAGGTCTTGGCCTTTCTGTGGCCCAGGCTTTGATGGAATCTCATAATGGCTGGATAGATATTCAGAGCGATACCGGTTCCGGAACCACTGTGACCCTCAATTTCCCTCTGCAGTGATAACTCTGTGTATTTACATTAGTAAATGCTGACTTTTCAAACTCAGTTCCGGGCTGTAAACTCCCTTCCCTCTTTTTTTAAAGGTCAATTACTCGAAAGTCTAAATATAGGCTAAGGTTAAGGTGACCCTTAACCAATTTCTGAGAAAGCAGGGATGTGAGTCAATTATATGCGAAATAATCAACCGGTTACCCAGAAGCTTTATAACATTCCTCAGCACTACCGGCTCATTTCATCTACCGATAAACGTGGTGTGATCTCGCACTGCAATGATGAGTTCGTTGAAGTCAGTGGTTTCAGCCGTGATGAACTGATTGGAAAAAACCATAATATTGTACGTCATCCGGACATGCCGCCGGGTGTGTTCGGCGAAATGTGGGATACCTTATCTGCCGGCAATATCTGGATGGGACTGGTAAAAAACCGGCGCAAGAACGGAGATCATTACTGGGTTTCGGCTTTCGTGACCCCGGTTTTTGAAAATTCTCAGATCACGGGTTATGAATCAGTTCGTGTGCCGGCCTTGCCGGACGAAATTGCCCGTGCAGAATACCGTTACGAGCGGCTACGTGAAGGTAAGTCCAGTACGTCAACCGGTGAACTGGCCGTTCACTACATGAAAAATTACCTGCCATTTATCGTAATGGGGCTTATTACCGTAGCGGCTTTATTCGCCACAACGGGTGTGTTGCCTGCTGTTATCGCTGCCGCAGGTTTCGCGCTGTGTAGTTTCTGGATGGCCTCTAAAATTAAAGGTGACTGGCAGGCGCTTATTGATATTTCTCCGGACAGCTATTCGAATCCGGTGGTATCGCAAACCTATTTTGCCGACTTCGGTAACCGGTCACGTGCCAAACTGGTTCTGGGATGCGAGCTTGCGCGCAGCCGTACAGCCCTTGCCCGCATTCAGGATGCTGCCGCGGGGCTGGATACGATTGCTAACACCACTCATCAGCAGGCCGAAATCACCAGTACGGCTGTCGTGCAGCAAAACGAGGCAACGCAAAACATTGCTTCAGCCGTTAACGAGATGTCGCAGGCTATTCAAAGCGTATCAGAGCGGGTTGATATGAATGCAGACAGCGCCCGCTCTGCTTCTAAAAATGTGGAAGCCGGTAATCAGAAAGCGGATGAAGCGTTATCTGCCATCATGGCACTGAAAGAAGCGGTCAGTTCTATTTCGGTCACCGTGCAGGAACTGGCGCAGTCCACGAATGATATTGGTGAAGCTGCCAGTTTGATATCGACCATTGCTGAACAGACAAATCTGCTGGCACTGAACGCTGCCATTGAAGCTGCCCGCGCCGGCGAGCAGGGACGAGGCTTCGCTGTGGTCGCTGATGAAGTACGGTCACTGGCGTCAAAAACCAGAGAGTCCACAGATAAAATTCATAATATTATCCATGTTCTGGCTGAGCGGTCAGAACGTGCTGTTAGAGTATCCAATGACGGTATGGCGTCAGCCGAGCAGGGCACGGCCATTGTCGAAGATACCCGTAAAACACTGGCAGATATTAATCAGGCCGTGAGTGTTATTGCAGATCAAACCTTCGAAATGGCCTCCGCAGTAGAGCAGCAAAGTTCTGTTGCAGAACACATCAATCAGCAAGTCGTAGAAATTGCCGATGGTGCCAAAGATACCCAGCGGGCATCTGAATCATCTTTAGATGCCAGCCAGCGTCTGCGTAAAACCGTTAACGAAGTTCACTCGGTTATCACCCGCTTTACCAATAAGCGGAATGTGGTGTAACCCGCTTTTAGTTCTTACTGTTTGCCTGTAGCTTTACCACTTCTGCTGATTCGGCGTCGAGGACGTCATCAGCAGAAGCGCCTTTGAGCAATTTGCCGACGGCATCTTTATTCTTTGCCAGCATGACAGACAGATTCTCAATCACGTCGTCTTCCAGCTTGATACCTTTCGCACCGATGTAAGCAGCCAGATTGTCTGCCGCATCCAGCATTTTGTCATACTGATCAGCTTCCTTCTTGTCTGTAGTGACCAACTTTTCTACCCCTTTATGCGAAACAACATATTGCACTGTAATAGCCATGATGGTTCTCCGATGTCGAACGTAAAATGAAATTTAATTTTAACCTGATTCATAATTACTGTATAAATAAACAGTATCTGAGGCAACTGTTTTTTGTACTATGTTGAGAATTATTCCGGTTAT
Source organism: Alteromonas sp. (assembly GCF_984505615.1). Lineage (NCBI taxonomy): Bacteria > Pseudomonadati > Pseudomonadota > Gammaproteobacteria > Alteromonadales > Alteromonadaceae > Alteromonas > Alteromonas sp. The sequence goes on from NZ_CFHOXV010000018.1 coordinate 53,470, forward strand.
TGCACAGGCTGGTATCACCGGCTTCGAGTCCCCGGCTGCCGAATACCGTCAGCTTGGGCTTGATCTCGACGAGCTGCTTATCGACCATCCCACTGCTACATTTATTGGCCAGGCACAGGGAGAGTCGATGACCGGCGTGGGCATATTCGATGGCGATTTACTCATTGTCGACCGCGCTGCTGCACCCACTTCGCTGGATGTAGTAGTGGCTAATTTGAATGGTGTGTTTGTGTGTAAGCTGTTCGATCGCAAAGCTATGGTTCTGGTATCGCCCGGCAAACATCAGCAGCCTTACGTGTTGGGGGAGGGAGATACCTTCGAAGAAGAAGGCATTGTTGTCCGTTCTGTCAGAATGCATCGCTATACCAGGCAGTTAAGACAATGTTTGCGTTAGTCGATGCCAACGGCTTTTATGCGTCCGCCGAAAAGGTGTTTGACCCCGCTATCCGTGACAAACCCGTGGTGGTACTGACAAACAACGATGGCTGCATTTGTGCGTTGTGCGATAAGGCCAAAGCTCTCGGCGTAAAGAAATTCGGCCCGTACTACAAGGTACAGAAACTGCTGGAACAAAAAGGGGCAGTGATCAGGTCGTCTAATTATGAACTGTATGACTATTTGTCCAACCAGATGATGAATATTGTTGGCGGTTTTGCGCCTCACCAGCATGTGTATTCTATCGACGAGTGCTTTTTGTATTTTGATAACTGGCAACCGCCGGAAGGATGGCACGCCTACGGTGAAACTATCAGGCGTGCTGTCTGGCAGCAGTTACGCCTGCCTGTAGGAGTGGGTTTCGGGCTTACGCCGACGCTGGCGAAGGTAGCCAGCCATGCGGGTAAAAGACTGGGAGATCAATCCGGCATTGCGGTGCTTGCTGAAAAGACACAGATCCAGCGCACCTTACAGGAAATGTCGCCGCAGGATGTGTGGGGGATTGGCCGGCGTATTGCGGAAAAGCTGGAAAGCAGTGGTGTGCGCTCTGCGTGGGAGCTTGCCTGCGCAGCGCCTAAAAGTATCCGCAAGCAATTCTCTGTAGAGATTGAACGTACCGTGCGGGAGCTTAACGGTGTTACCTGCATCGAATGGGAAAGTCATCGTCCTAAAAAACAGCAAATCTATGCTACCCGCGCTTTTGGCCATCCGGTTACGGACCATCAGAGTTTACGGCAGGCACTTTGCTGGCATGCTGAGCGGGTAGCTGAAAAGCTCAGGAAGCAAAATTGTACCGTGAAAACACTCACCCTGTTTGCCCATGCGAACCCTTTCGCTGCCAGCGGGCATTATCATAAAGCTGTACAGCACCGTTTTGCTATTGCCACCGCTGACACGCGAATGCTGTCAGAAGCCGCCGGTAATGCAGCTGATACATTATATAAAGAAGGCGTGTTGTTTCATAAGTGCGGCGTGGGAGCAATTGAAATTCAGGATGAAGATGTAAAGCAGCCGGATTTGTTCGCACAAAGCGAAGGGAATACAAAGCTGATGGCATGCATGGACGCCATTAACAGAAAATACGGCAGCAGTACCATTGGCATCGCGGCGAAAGGTGACCATCAACCCTGGCGAATGAAGCGGGCGTATTTGTCTCCTCAGTACACAACTAACTGGCGGCATTTACCCCAATGTCAGTGTTGATGACATAAATGTTAGATTCAAAAGCGACATGGTTCGTTACACTAGAGATGCAGCAGATGCCGGGCAACAAAGGAGAGAACAGAGATGAAGTTAGATTTGACGAATGTCAGCGGAGTGATATTTGATTTAGACGGTACGCTGGTGGAGTCTGTCCTCGACTTTTCTCAAATGCGCCGGGAAATAGGTTGCCCTGCCGGCGAAGATATCCTTACCTTTATCGATAACCTGCCTGATGAAACCTCAAGAGCATCGGCACATCAGGTTATTCTGGATCATGAAATGGCCGATGCTGAGAATGCGAAATGGCTGCCGGCAGGAAAATCCATGGTAGATGCCGTCATCAAAGCAGATCTGCCCGTTGCCATTGTTACCCGCAACTGCAAACAGGCCACAGCGCTTAAAATCAGCAATAACCAAATCCCCATTTCAACCGTGCTCACCCGCGAATGCGCCCCTGCCAAGCCCGATCCCACGGCACTACTTATGATTGCCGGACAATGGCAAATAGCCCCCGCACATATCCTTTATGTGGGAGACTATATCTACGATCAGCAGGCCGCAGAAAATGCGGGCATGCAGTGGTTGTTGGTTTAATCTAAACTTGAAGGATAAACAGGTAACTTAGGCGGAGCCTTTGGCACTACGGCCGAAGTCTGCTCCATTGTATTTGTCTCAGGTAACGTTCCTCCACTGATAAACTCTAAAATATCGGCATTACCCAACTCATCCGATGCGTTAATTTTATACAATATTTCCATTGTAATCTTCTCCATGTTTATGATTAATATAAATAAGAACTCATTAAAAGCGTGATGATTATCTCGTTTTCCAGAGCAATGGATTGTCTTAAAAGGTCATGGAGTGTCCAAAATGAAGTTTTTTGGTTTATTTGTCCTATTTTGTATATTAAATGTCTCATTAGGTGTAATTGCCTCCGGTTTCCAGTCTGAACTTGACTATTCCTACGAATCTCCTGACCTGACCATAGGTATTCCCTCTGCGATAATCGTATCGGAAGACGGTATCTGGACCGGCGGTGAGAATGGGTTAATGGATATAAGGGCCGGAGAATTATTAAAATTCTCAAAGGCAAAAAATAGTGCAGGGATATCGACATGGGTGACTGATATCGACCGCCTGAATAATCGCTATTTGCTCATAAGTGTTTATGGAAATGGCTTGTACTTAATGGATACAAGTAGCAACGAAGTAAGGCCTGTTAACACATCAGGTATTAAGAACAGAGGTTTTTGGAAAACAGATATCGGCCGCGACAAAATCATCGTTAGTACACTCTCTAACATCCACATTTATAATATTGCGACAATGCAGGAGAGTTCAAATTTAAGGGGTAAAGGAATTGTCATTGGTGACCAGGTCGTTGATTTGGCAGTGGACGATTCATCAGACGGAATATGGTGGATTGACAGAGATGAAGGACTTTTTTTCTATTCTTTTGCTAGCGAATCGTGGGCACAGTTTAATCTCTCAATCGAGCCTTCTCAAAAACTGCATACACTGACCATTGACGAAGAACACCTGTACATTGGCGCAGATAGTGGTGTGCTTATTTTTAATAAGATGACAAAAGGTGTGAGATTAGTCAGTTCCAAAAATATTTCCGACGAGGATTCACAACCAGTCCGTTCAATTTTCATCGATAAGAATGAGAAGGTATGGGTGGCAGCAGAAAATTTATATTATCTGGATTCGAAACAGGAACAACTGATAGCACACGAATTTTTGCAAGCTGAAAATGAGCTTCTTATAGTCACAGATATGGCTGAAGACAGATATGGGAATTTATTTGCAGTTGATACAACCCATGGCCTGGTTGTCCTTTCTGATTTAATCAAATCCATCTCCGCTACGAACCTGCCATTCACCGGGCAGGAGGTAATGTCTGTAGAATCCATGGCTAATTCAGATACTCTGCTTTCAAGAAATAATTCTCAAGTTGCTGTTACGAACATTTCGGAAGATAGCGAAATGGAGAATACTATTTTCCAGGTTGAAGGGAGAAGGGTGCTCTATGGGCATGAGGCTGTAAATCTGTTTGATGAAGAGTTTAACCTTTACCCGTTAGACGTAAAAGTAAACGAAAACTATTCTCCTTCAGGCATATCAGGAAAAATCGACGAAGTAGTTTTTAAGAGTGTTTTAGAGGCATTTGAGGTAGGCGGGATAATCTACGCGCTGGTTCAGGATTCAGAAGGGAACAAGTTGCTTAATCTCAGCCATGGCTACAAAGAAGTATTACCTTATTTCATTTCAAATATACGAAGAACGACAAATGATTCTTTAATCCTGACCGTCGACGGAGTGGGGATTTTCGAGATTGCAGGTAACTCCGGGATAAAGCAAATTGACTTCGGAATATCTCACCAATATCAGGTATATACATCTATTTATTCTGATAATGAAAGTTTACTAATCGGTACATCAGGTAACGGATTCCTCTTTAAAGATTTAATGTCAGGTGACGCTGGGATGAAAAATTCCGGCCCCGGATTCATTCGTGATGTTGTTTCCCTAGATAAATACTGGCTTGTAGCTGCAAACAACGGATTATTCGCTATTGGTAAAGAGCATGGAGAAAACATTTTTGTAGGAAAGAGCTTTGGAATTACCGATTCAGACTTTCAGTTTGACGGAATCGAGGTAACGAAGAACTTCATCTTAGTAAGGGGTGACAAGCAAAGTAATTTGCTTGAAAAAAATAGCTTTTTGGAAAATCTGAAGCAACTCAGTCAGAAAAAGCACAACATCGATACATCAAAGATAAAAATTGAAATTGCTGATAGTTCTGTGGAAACCCCAGGTAGCGAAAAGGGGATCTCCACTGTAGAAGACAGTTTTACAATTGGTCTTCCTGCGACAAATTATGTTGCCAGAGGTTTGCTTAGCTACGAATACAAATTGACTGGCAGAGATTCCGACTGGATCAAATTAGCTCCGGAAGAAAGAATAATCACTTTAAGCGAGCTTCCTGTTGATAGTTACTCGCTGAAGATCCGCATCCACGACCCCAGAAGCCATGTAGAGCAGCCTGTTACTACTATCCCATTGAACGTACTTCCACCGTGGTGGCGCACGTGGCAGGCAATGATGGTCTATCTGGTGATAGTTATTATTGGTATTTATCTCGCTTACAGAAGCTATTTGAAACGGGTTGATGAACAGGGGGCTATGCTTACAACGCTGGTAGAAGAGAAAAATAGTATCATTCAGGATACCAACCAGTTTATGCAGCGGATGCTGCGGAATAAACAACGTGCAATGGCGAATTTGTCACACGAAATCCGTACACCACTCACGCTTATACTCGGGCCTTTGAAGGAAGTGCTGGAAGCGCCGGATTCAGACAAAACGGTGGAGCGGATTGAGCTCGCTACGCGAAATGCAGACCGGATCAGTGTGCTGGTTGACCAGATGCTGGAACTGGAAAAACTGGAATACATCAAGACCCTGCCTCCCCAGCATTATGAGCTGGATCATGATATGCCCCGCATCATGTTTGACTTAAAAGCATACGCGGCGCTGAAGAAACACCAGTTAACATGGCAGTGCTCTGGCCAGAAGCGAATTACGTTATTCACTGACAGTCTCGAAAAAATTCTCAGTAACCTGGTCTCCAACGCAGTGAAATATACACCTGAAGGCGGAAAAATCGGAGTGTCGGTAAAACAACGGCAGTTGCAACTGGTCATCGAAGTCAGTGACAACGGAGCCGGCATGACTGAAGAGCAGGTGGATAAAATTTTCGAACGTTACACCCGCCTGGAAAATGAAGCCGAAGGCACAGGAGTGGGGCTGGCGCTGGTGAAGGAACTTGTTATTGCTAACGGCGGGCATATTAAAGTGGAATCTGAGCCCGGAGCCGGTTCCTGTTTTACCGTATTTTTGCCTATGACAGGATCAACAACAAAGTCGCAGGCCATGGCGAAGGAAGTGAAAGAAAACCCGGCACGTCATTACAACATCGATCGTGAACTGGCAGGTGAAGGAAAAGTCATTCTGGTAGTGGATGATAACGAGGAATTGCGCACCTATATCCGTGACCTGCTGGGAGGTGTTTATCGCTGTCTGATGGCATCGAATGGTAAGGAAGCGTTGGATATCGTTGCCAGAGCAAAGCCTGACCTTGTTCTGACTGACTATAAAATGCCGGATATGGATGGTCTGGCTTTCGCAAAAGCCCTGCGCAGAGATGACTCTCTGGCGAAAGTGCCGCTAATTTTCATGTCTGCCTTTGGCGATCCTAAAAGTATACGGCTGGCACTTGAAGCCGGTGCCGACAGCTATATGACCAAGCCGGTTGAGAAACCGCTGTTGCTATCCAGAATAAGTAATTTATTTGAACGCTACCAACCTGTGGAGCCGGAGGTGACTGAACATGTCACAGAGGAACCAGAGGACGAATTACCCGAATTTGAAAATGAGCAGGGACAGCGATTCTATTTTAAAGCACTGGAATTAATGGAAAAACATTACGGCGATGAAGATTTCACAAAACCTGTGTTCGCGGAAATGATGGCGGTCAGTGACAGGCATCTTCAGCGCTTGTTCCAGTCGTCTTTTGACAAGCCATTCAATGCCGTGATCAGAGAATTCAGACTTGAAAAGGCCAGAGGCATGCTGGAAGAGGGGATGCAAATTACCCAGATTTCCTACGATACGGGATTTGCTTCACCTTCCCATTTCAGCAGGGCTTTCAAAGATGTTTACCAAACAACGCCGTCGAAATATCAAAAAGAGCACTATCACTTCAAACGAAAGGCGTAGAAGCGGGGTAAGTTTTCCGTCCGGCCTTTTATCGCTCTTTCCCCGGTTCAGCTATTTGAATCAAATCCTGTTGCAACGGCCCTGTCAGCCAGTCCGTCATCGTCCGCAGTCGTTTCGTTTGCAGCTTTACCGGCGCATAGAGTAAGTGTACCGGCAGCGGGTGAGGCTCATAATCCGGAAGTATAATAACCAGTTTGCCTGCCTGCACCAGTTCCGCTACCTGATAGTGTAAAAAGCGACAAAATCCCACGCCACTGACACAAGCTTCTAACGCTGCATCTACCTGATTTGTGGTAAGACGGCTGCTGAGGGCAATCTTCTGACTCTTCCCGCCTTTTGTGAACATCCACTCTGACGGGCTTTCCAGTACGCTTAAATGAATTGCCGGCAAGCCGTTAAGTGATTCCGGTGACAATACGGACTGGTGAGCAGACAGGAATGCAGGGCTGGCACAAAGCACATGGCGCATGGTGCCCAGTTGTCTGGCAACCAGATTATGATTACCGATGCGTCCTATCCTTACCGCTACGTCTACACCTTCACTGAGCATATCCACCGGCCGGTCCAGCAGTAACAAATCTACCTGCATTTTCGGATACCGTGACAGATACTGGCTGATCTTAGGCATGACATGGCGTTTGCCAAAGGTAACCGGTGCCGTCACTGTGACTTTTCCCTGAGGTTCCGTTTGCCGGTCTGTCAGGCGACTCTCAGCTTCTATGATTTCGGCCAGTATTGTCTGGCAGCGGGTGTAGTATTCGCGTCCCTCATCAGTAATGACAATACTGCGGGTAGTGCGGTGAAATAACCGCACTTCGAGATGGTTTTCAAGGGCCGCCAGAGTGCGTACTACGGATGTCAGAGATGTGTTCAGGTGCTCTGCCGCCCCGGTCAGGCTGCCCTTGTCTGCGATGGTCACAAACACCTGCATGGCTTTAAACTTGTCCATAGCCCTTTCATTAGTGCGAAAAACGGTTTACTGAAATTAACTATCGCATCTTTATTGCGATATGCATACGGTTTAACGTGAAACAAATCGTTAACAACGTGGTGGAGAACACATGAAGCTTTATGATTTGGAATTATCAGGAAACTGTTACAAAGTGAGATTATTCGCGGCTCTGGCGAACATTGAGCTGGATATTGTGCCGGTGGATTTCATTAATGGTGAACACAAAAGTGATGCCATGCTTGCCCTGAATCCCTGGGGCGAAATTCCGGTGCTGACAGACGGCGATATTACGCTCAGAGATGCTCAGGCTATTCTTATTTATCTTGCCCGCAAGCACGACCTTGAAAGCTGGTTGCCGGCAGATGCTCAGGGTATGGCAGAAGTGCAGCAATGGTTGTCAGTGGCGTCGAACGAAATACAGCATGGTCCGAACGCCGCACGGCTGGTAGATAAATTTGGTTATGCGCTGGATAAAGCCACCACGCTGAATACCTCTGAGCGTATCTTGACGTTACTTGAACAGCGTTTGTCAGCGCACGACTGGCTGGCGCTGGAGCGTCCGACAATAGCCGATTGCGCGGTAATGCCATACGTGGCGCTGGCTCCGGAAGGCGGTGTGAGTTTATCCGATTACCCTGCTGTGAACCGTTGGATTGCACGTATCAAAGAATTGCCGGGGTTTGAACCTATGCCCGGAGTTGAATAATTCCCCGCTGTCATGCTGCGCCTGTCAGAAGGTGCAGCGTTTTACTCTGATGTCCTGCCTGATTATTGAACGAAAACACAGCAAACCATAAAGAATAGCTTAATAGTGCATAAATATTCATTAATTTAGACTTTTTACTAATACGAAGGTCAGGTATATTTTTGATAAAAATGCGTCTCGCAAAAAATAAAAGCAATAAGCGCGACAAGGAGGCGTTCCCGGTCCGGTAATCCGGCACGGGGTTGCAACCTACGATATGGAAATAAAAGACGCCACAAAGGCGCGATAAATCCAAACTCATTTAAAAATCAGGACATCATTATGCGTAACTGGCTTTTAGCTGTTGCTTTACTCTTGCCGTGCCCGGTATTTGCTCAGGCGTCTGCCGATACAGGCGATACCGCCTGGATCCTCACTTCAACTGCACTGGTACTGTTTATGACATTACCGGGGTTATCTTTCTTTTATGCTGGCCTGGTACGCAGCAAAAACGTGTTGTCGGTACTGATGCAATGTTTTGCTATTGCCTGCGGCGCATCGCTTATCTGGCTGATTGCCGGTTACAGCCTGGCGTTTGGTGAGGGAAACAGCTTCATCGGCGACTTCTCGAAAATGTTCTTGGATGGCGTGACGAAGGACAGTTTGTCCGGCACCATCCCTGAAGCATTATTTTTTATGTTCCAGCTCACATTTGCGGTTATTACACCTGCGCTGATGGTGGGCGGCTTTGCCGAGCGTATGAAGTTCTCTTCCGTACTGATATTTGCGCTGGTGTGGCTGGTACTGGTTTATCTGCCAGTTTGTCACTGGGTATGGGGCGGCGGCTGGCTGGCTGAAATGGGGCTGCTGGACTTTGCCGGTGGTACCGTTGTCCACATTACTGCAGGTGTGGGTGCGCTGGTGGCTGCACTGGTGATTGGAAACCGTACCGGCTATGGCAGTGCTTCCATGATCCCTCATAACCTGACGATGACCGTAGGTGGCGCAGGTATGTTATGGGTAGGCTGGTTCGGCTTCAACGGTGGTAGTGCTGTGGCTGCAAACGGTGATGCTGCAATGGCGATGCTGGTGACTCATATCAGTGCGGCAGCAGGTTCGCTGGCATGGATGACACTGGAATGGAAAAAAATACGGTAAGCCATCTGTACTGGGTATTGTCACCGGTATGGTTGCCGGACTGGGTACAATTACACCAGCTTCGGGATTCGTCGGCCCGGCGGCCGGTCTGGTTATCGGTTTATCTGCCGGTGTGATTTGTTTCTACTGCACGAACCTGATCAAACAGAAGTGGAAAATCGACGATTCTCTGGACGTTTTTCCTGTGCACGGTGTTGGCGGTATTCTGGGAACGTTCCTTGCCGGGATTTTCTGCTCGCCGGATTTAGGGCTGTTCAGCGGCTATGGTTTCGGTGGCGGCAACACCAGTATTTCAGAGCAGTTAACCGTGCAGGTGATTGGTATTGTGGCGGTATTTGCTTACACAGCCGTGGTCTCCTGGTTACTGCTTAAAGTGGTATCTGTGATGACTAACGGTCTGCGTGTGGATATGGAAACCGAGCAGAAAGGTCTGGATATCTCCAGCCACGAAGAGCGTGGATATAATCTGTAATCCCGCTGCTTTGTTGTGAAGAGACGCCGCGTTATGATACGCGGCGTTTTTGTAATTTCAGAAAGATAATGCCGGCGAGCACCAGAGACATGCCGGTGAGTTGTAATACTGTTATGGCTTCATCCAGCATAAGCCAGCCAAAAAACAGTGTCAGAACCGGTCCCAGAGTACTGATCATCACCAGCCGCGAAATCCCTATGTATTTCACCGCCCCGGACTGCAAAAACACCGGGAGTACGGTAGAAATCAAGGCCATTTGAAGACAAATCCAGTATATCTCTGCGGGTTGTCGTAATGCCTGAACGGGCAGGGCAATGAAGAAATGTAACTGCACGGCGAATATAGACACCAGCATCGCCAGAATCGAGAACGTTTTAGAACCCAGTTTTGTGATCAGGGGTTCGGAATAAGCCTGGTAGACTGCATAAGCGATGGCAGAGCCTGTCACCAGAGCTATGCCCAACAACGCCTTATCGCCATGAGGCATCAAAGCAATATCACTGACACAGGCACATAAAACACCGGCAAGACAAAGTAACATGGGGATCACCAGTTGCCGTTCGAAGCTTTTATTCAGAAAGAGGATGCCGATCAGAATGGTAAACACCGGGTAAGAAAAAAGGATGATTCGCTCCAGACCGGCAGAAATATACTCAAGTCCCATAAAATCCAGAATTGATGCGCCATAATAGCCAGCGACGCCAACCAGGCCGAGTAACAACCAGTCCTTTCCTGAAATTCCCCGCATATGCTTCACCGAAGCAAATCCGAAGATCAGGAACACCGGAAAGGAGAATAGCATTCGTAAAGACAGAAGGGTGATAGCGTCTACCTGAGCGACATCGTATGCCTGCTTAACGTATATCGCTTTCATTGAAAAGCCTGCGGCAGACAGTATCGCCAGTGTAAAACCAATATTTTGGCTTGAAATTAGTGAAGAAGGAAAGCGCATAATGATCATGTCCGGTAACGATGACCAATTCTGACACGGTAAGCCTTGCCGGATGAAGTGGCTTTATTTTACATTAGTGTTCGTAATATACGAATCCTTGGGTTGGTGTGTGTGAAATATAGTCTGATTGATCTGAAGCTGTTTGTGGCAGTTGCCGAACAGCGAAACTTAACGAAAGGGGCAGACATAGCATGCCTTGCTCCTTCTTCTGCAAGCCACCGCATTAAAAAGCTGGAAAAGGCGCTGGGCGTCGCTCTGCTGGAACGGGAGGCCAGAGGTGTGAGTTTAACCGTTGCCGGGGAAATACTTTTGCGCCACGCCAGACGTGTATTTGCCACCCTGGAGCAAATGCATTCTGATATTTCACCCTATACCAACGGTGCCCAGGCCCACGTGCGGCTGTGGGCAAACACCAATGCCATTCACACCTATCTGCCTGATGATATCGGGGCTTTTCTTGAGCTTTATCCGGCCGTTAGTATCTCCCTGGAAGAACACACCAGTGCAAAGATAGCCTCAGCCGTGGCAGAGGGGGATATCGAACTGGGAATCGTCGCTCAGCAGGATCAGAGTGCGGATGTAAGGCTGCACCCGTACAGGAAAGACAGACTTGTCATGGTAGTGCCTGATTCCCATCCCGTTGCCAGACAAAAAAGCGTGCGGTTTGCTCAGGTCCTCGAATACCCGTTTGTGCTGCTGGAGGAAGGCTCGGCTATTCATACTTTTACGATGAATAAGTCTGCAGTAGCGGGAGGGCATCTCAATATTCGCGCACAGGTTAAGAGTTTTGATGCGGTTTGCAGGATGGTCAGTACCGGTGTAGGCATTGGCCTTATACCGTATGACTCTGTGGTAAAAAGTCCTGAATTAAAGTTGAAAACTGTAGAGCTGGAAGAAGATTGGGCAGAAAGAGACTTAATGATCTGCACGCAACCGGAAGCCGTGTTAAGTGAAGCTGCGGCAGTGCTACTGCATTTCCTGACACAAAGAGCGGTGAAATCCGTCTGATCAGGGGTTCACATTATGTGCAGAGCGTGTAAAAATTCTGTGAATGTTATCGGTAACGTTAAGCGTATTTTCCACACAAGGAACCAGTATGTATAAAAAATTACTCACCGCGGGGGCGTTAAGCTTCAGCTTACTTTCTCCTGTTGGCATGGCGATGGATGCCACATTTGCCAAAAATGGTGTCACTGTAAATGGTGCCGGTGATGATGCTGTGTGGCAGGAAGCACAATGGCACCCGCTTGAACATTTGATGGTAGGAAGCATGCCATCAAAAGAAGATTTTTCCGGTCGTTTTAAACTGGCATGGGACGAGGGCAAGCTTTATCTGCTGGTGGAAATTGTGGATGATATTCTTATTGATACCCATCCCGATCCAAAGGATAAATACTGGGATGATGATTGCCTGGAAGTGTTCATAGACGAAGATGCATCAGGGGGTAATCACCAGTACAGTTATAATGCGTTTGCCTATCACATTGCGCTTGATGGCAATGCTGCTGACTTTGGTGACGAGAATGATGGTAATGGCGTGGTGTTGTTGAACGACCATGTGGAAAGTGAATGGCATCGCGATGAATCATCGCCGTATACTATTACCTGGGAAGTGGCGATTGATATTTATGATGATTCATTCAGTACCGCTAAGCCGGGCGAACCGCTGTCATTAAAAGAAGGTAAGATAATGGGGTTTATGCTGGCATACTGCGATAACGACGGCAGCCCGGAGCGCGAACACTTTGTGGGTTCTCACGAAATTACGCCGGTTAACGGTGATAAAAACCTGGGTTTCATTGATGCCTCGGTGTTTGGCAAAATTACGCTGGTGAAGTAATCAGGTAAAAGAAGTAGCAGCGGCGTACTGCTACTTCAGTTTCTTTTTCAGTTCCCTGGCAACCTTTGCCGATTCAATGGCTACACTTTCCTGATCATCAAAATGAGGATGACGGGTAAGCTCACACATTAGTTTCGGGATGTCTTTCAACGGCAGTACATGTGACGGATGGTCGTTCATCACAGCATTCAGCGGCAGGTAGGGCGCATAAGCATCTTCCGGTGACTGTGCCACGGTGATACCGCCCTGTGCCGATGTTTCCCGTAAACCCTGAACACCGTCATCCAGATTCCCGGTAAGCAATATGGCAACCGTTCTGTCGGTATACTCCCGCGCAGCAGATTTAAACATCACATCGATGGCAGGACGCCAGTAAGACTCATCAGGGGTTTCATAAAACTTAACACGGTTGTCCTCCACCCCTATGTGAAGGTTATCCGGAGGCAGATAGATATGACCTGATCTGACAACCTCTCCTTCAACAGCGTTTTCCACGGTTAGCCGGGTTTTCGCCTGCAAGACCATGCGCATATCACCGGCTTTTATATCGCTGTTTTTTATCCGGTGTAACAACAGGAAAACCGGAGCAGGAAAGTCGTCAGGCAGATTTTCCACAAGATGAATAAACGCCTTAACGCCACCTAATGAGGCGCCGATAAAAAATACCGGACTGACCTCAGGGTATCTGACCACGCTATCAACTTGATTTTCCATCCAAATATTTCTCCAGCAAACCATGAAGTTTAGCTATTTCTACGGGCTTGGGGAGAAAATCGCTCATTCCGGCCTGTTTGCAGCGGTTGATGATGTCCTGATGAACATGGGCGGATACTGCTACAACCCGGGTATTCTGAAGCTTGTCACCGGGGAGTTTTTTAAACTCTTCGAAAAAGGTAAAGCCATCCATTTCGTCCATCTGCAAATCCAGCAAAATAAGTGCATAAGTGCTGGCTTTCACTTCATTAAGACCTTCTTTACCATTGCGGGCTACATCGTACTGCACGCCCAGCTCATCCAGGTAAGACGACAAAATGAAAATATTGGCTTCGTTATCCTCGATGATGAGTACTCTATGGTCGCCTGTATTGCGAAGCTTAAGCTGGCTCACCGGTACATTGGTGACCGCTTCCCTGACCACCTTGGGCGTTTGCATGGGCAGATTTATTGTAAAGGTAGTGCCTTTGCCTTCTTCACTTTCAACGTCGATGCTGCCGGCCATCAGGCTGACCAGTTCTTTAACAATAGACAGCCCGAGGCCGGAGCCGCCGAAGCGTCTGGCAATGCTGGAATCTGCCTGCGTGAACTTATCGAATATTTGTTTGATATGTTGTTCAGACATACCAATTCCGGTATCTGAAACTTGCAGAACCAGTTGATAAACCGGTTTGTCCCAGTGACCTTTAGCAATGATCTTGATTGTGCCGCTTTCAGTGAACTTAATAGCATTTGACAGCAGGTTAGTGACAATTTGCTGTATTCTTAGCGGATCGCCGATAAACGTGTCTGGCAGATCTTTGTCAAAAACAGCCGAAATCTTGCGGTTACTGTTCACATTATCCATGGAATACAGGTCAATGAGATCGCGGATGATGGCTTTAGGCGAAAATTCCGTATATTCCAGAGACAGCTGTCCTGATTCCAGCTTGGCAAAATCCAGTAAGTCGTTGAGTAGATCCCGTAATTTCTTCGTGGCGTTATCGAGAATTTTGAGCAGCCTGGCCCGCTTTTCTTCATTATCAATTTGTAGCCCGAATACTTCGTTTACACCCACAATAGCGTTAAGAGGTGTACGAATTTCGTGGCTGACATTAGCCAGAAACTCTGTCTTCGCCAGGTTGGCTTTCTGAGCCTGTTCCCGTTTCAGATCCAGCTCTTTTTGCTGATGTACCAGTTCGGTATTGTCAATGAAACTGAGGATCGCGCCTTCAATCGACTGGTTAGTCGCGTAGTAAGGGGTAATGTGCACCCAGAAATGTTTGTCTTTATATTCTGCCTGGATGGTTTGAGTACCGGCAGTAGACGCCACTTGTTTGATGATTTTATGCAGATCAAAGCTCTCGAACCGTTCCTGAAGACGTTCGGCGAAGTGTTCCAGATCCGTTGTTAACGAGAAGAACTTTCGGGCAGCCAGGTTTGCTCTCACCGCATTCGAATCACTGTCAACACATACCAGCGGGAACTGTAATGAATTCTTGATATTAACCAGTTGATTCGTGACCTGCTCCAGTGAGGTGGTCTTGTCATTTAACTGGTCGTTCATCGTCACTAATTCTTCATTAGTGGACTGCAGCTCTTCGTTAGTGGTTTCCAGTTCCTCATTAGAAGACTGCAGCTCTTCATTGGACGATTGCAGTTCTTCGTTCATGGACTGCAATTCTTCGTTAGACGTTTCCAGTTCTTCCACTACGGTCTGGATGTGCTCCCGCGCCATTGAAAGTTCGTCTTCCAGCTCTTTAATGCGTTCTGAAGATTCGTCATGAACTTCCTGACTTGCCGGCTTTTGTACATCAGCCGTTCTGGTAAAACAGACAAGCAGGAACTTCTCATCCTGTTCTTCTATTTGTACCGGCAGCACCTTCATTCTCACCTGGCAAGGTTCACCGTCAATGGTCAGGCGGCGCAACTGACTTTCAGACTGCTTTTTGGTCCGGGTAACTTTATAAACCAGAGGCCGGATTTCATGGCGGAACATTTCAATGACAATCTCGTTTAAGTTAAACGAGGGTTTGCCTTTGGGAAATTTAATATAGTGGGCACTGTTCCCGTATATATGCTCAACGTCCAGGTTATCGTTAATTAACACACAGGCATCGCCGAGTTGCTCTACCAGTGCATCCGGTAAGCTGGGCGGCCGCGAGGTGTCTGCAACGCGCTGAGGTAACTCTCCGATAGATACTGAAGATTTGCCGCTTAAATGGAACCGTTGCGGGTTAAACGAAGTAACGCTGCGCTTCTGGAAAATTTTGTCCTGAGAGTTCACAGAACGGAATATATCCGTTACCTGTGACGTGCTTTCAGATTTTCCTAAGAACAGGTGACCGCGTTCACGCAGGGCGTAATGGAAAATACGGTAAACCTTCTTCTGTAACTCCTGATCGAAGTAAATCAGCAAGTTGCGGCAAGTGATCATGTCGATGCGCAGGAAGGGAGGATCATCAATAATATTATGACCGGAGAAGAGAATGATGCGTTTGAGTTCATCTATAACCTCATAGGCATTTCCCTTCTTTTTAAAGTATCTTTCTTTGTATTCTTTCGGCACATCCGCCATGGAAGCTTCGCTGTAAAGACCCCGTCTGGCGACAGCCAGTGCATCGGTGTCTACATCTGAGGCAAATATCTGGTGCTCTTCGCTGCTGATTTTGTCCGGCCCGCCAAGGGCCTCTGACAGCATGATAGCCAGACTGTAAGCTTCTTCACCGGTAGCACAGCCAACCACCCATAAGCGAACCGGTTCGCCGGATGATTTACCTGATGTAATGTCCTCAAGAACAGGGGCCAGTTGACTGAACGTAGCCGGGTCGCGGAAAAAGTTGGTCACGGAGATAAGGATATCTTTATACAGCATCCGTACTTCTTCTGAATCGTGATTCAGCAGTTCCACGTAGTCGTTGAATTCATCTACCTTCCTCGCCAGCATTCTGCGCTCAATGCGTCGCTGTAGCGTCGCCTTTTTATAATGCTTGAACGACACGCCACACTGTTTCCTGACAATATTGACCAGGTCGATGAACTTGTCCTGTACCTCATCGGCTTCAATTTTGACTCTGAGTTCCTGAGGCAGCTTGGTACTGAGATCTTTAAGGTGTTTGCCGATCCCGGAAGGGCTCAGACAAAAATCTACACAGCCGGTGTCAATCGCTGACCGGGGCATGCCGTCGTAACCGGCAGTTCTTGTATCCTGCGCGTAGGTGATGCCACCATTGGCTCTGATCACCTTAATACCATGAGCGCCGTCAGTCCCCGTGCCCGACAAAATTACTCCAACCGCATGCTCTTTTTTCGCTTCGGCCAGCGAAACAAAAAGTGCATTAACTGAAGGTTTGGCTAGTGAGTTGGTTTCTTTATCTGATAAATACAGCTTATCGCCCTGAACGGTGACGTCATATTTAGGTGGCGTGACATGAATGACGTTAGGTTTGGCAACCATTCCGCTGGTGATGGTTTTGACTTTCAGCCGGGTATTGCGCTGAACCAGTTCGGTCAGTTTGCTTTCGTGATTAGGAGACAGGTGCTGGGCGACGATATAAATCATATTTGAATCGCCGGGGAGTTCCTCACACAGATTTTGTATGGGTTCCAGTCCACCCGCTGAGGCACCAATACCTACCCAAAAATAACGCTGTTCAGGTGACGGAGATTGCATCTAACCAACTTGAAGATAAAGAAATATTGGCTTCATCTTATCATTTAGTCTAATGAGATCCATCAAAACCGGTGTTGGTTTAAGATTTACGGGGCAGGGGCCGGCATCACAAGGTCATACAGGTCCGCCAGAGCAGGAGACTGCGCTGCAGCACTCTTCAGCAACGCCGCATGAGGGTTCACTTCTGCAACGGTAAACAGCACATCGCCCAGTGTATTTTGCATGGCAAGACCGGTGTAGGTAGTTCTGCTTAACGTGCGCTTTTTCAGCAGGGCGAAGGTGTCTCCGACGACCACGCCGTCTGCACTGCCCATACCAATCACCAGTTCACCTGACAGTTTGTCGACAACCTGCGTTACGGTGGCCTCGCAGGTGATAATACTGGTAATGTCGGACACGGCAGCATTCACTGTGTTCAGCGCCACCCGGCCAAAGTCGCCGCGCCAGAACAGGCTGTTATTGGTATCGACACTTTGTCCTTCCGGGTAGCTCCAGTCCGCTTCGGCATGGTAGCTTTCCTGAAATAGCAGGGAGTTTCTGAAGGCATCAACAACATACACATCCAGGGTGAAATTTCGCCGTCTTGATACATCATCATCGTCTTCAATGTTGATTTGTTCGAACAGGCTGATATCGCGAATATAGCCAAACACAATGAACTGCCGCCCCTGGGTCTGTGCCAGATAGGAGGCTTTGTCATAAATAATCTGCGGCGTCAGCGAGTTGAACGCGCTGGTGGAGGCAAACGCCTTGTCCAGCAACTGCACATTGAGTTGTTGTTGCTGGCGGATTAACTGTTGTTCCAGCCGTTTACTGATTTGGTGACCAAAATCGTAAATATCGCCGTGGGCGGCCTGTCTGGGTCGCAATAACTGAAATTGTGTCACCAGTACTGAGCGGCTGTATTTGTCGCTGTCGCAGGCAAATATAGGGGTAATATTCACTTTCACGGAAACAGTGAGGTAGCCGTCCTCTAATGTTTCATCGATGATTTCGACCCGCTGAATACGTCCGGTGGAGTGGATCTCGGCCTTACTGCTGATGAGCAGTCCGTTTAAAACCACATCTTCAGCCGTAATGAGACTGCCTGATTTAAACGATGCATCGGCGATAGCATTTTTTATGGCCATAATGCGAACGTCGTCCAGCGGTGCATTTTTAACCGCCAGCTTTGCTTCGCCCTGTACCCATTCTGCATAGACGGGACAAGGCAGCATCACCATTGCAGCGGCAGCAAGTAAACAGCGGATTAAATACATACAGCTACCCGAAAATAGAAAACAGTTTACTTAACAGGCTGCGCTTCTGATTATCCTGCAGCTCACCTTTGCCGCTGTATTCAATCAGCGCGTTACCGACTTTTGCAGAGCTGACGGTATTGTTCACATCAATGTCTTTGGTTCTTACCTCGCCGGAAAAACGGATAAATTCCTTCCCCTGATTCATGGTGATCCACTTTTCACCGGCCACCACCAGGTTGTTGTTCGGGAGTACTTCTACCACGTAAACCGTGATCTTGCCTTCAAGGGTATTGGACTGGCTGGCATTGGCGGAACTGTTAAATTCACCACCCTGTTCATGGTCAACATTTAAATCGTCATCGCTGATGTGTATCGGGCCTGCGTTCACAGTGAGCGGTTGGATCTGAAAGCTCGCACTTTTGTCTTCATTGTAGTCGACAGACTTTTGCGAAGATGTTTGTTCGTCCAGTTCTATCAGCACCATATCGCCGACCCGGAAATTGTGATGCAGCTCGTACAGGCCGGCAGCATTGTCCGGGTCAAACAGCGAACCTGTAGGAACACGGACGACTGACACGGTCTGACTGCGCGGCGGACGGAAAGTGGCTTCTCCCTGGGAGACTTCCTGCTGACTGGTATCAATGGCACGCTGTTTTACGTTCGGATTTGTCGGACTGGACGCCACCACTTCCTCTTCTTCAGACAGGGTTGTTGTGCAGCCTGCCAGAGCCAAATGTAAAGAAGCGAAAATCAGTAAATACTGGCATTGTAATTTCATAGCTGTTTAACCAAATGTGCTTGCTGTGCACGAAATTTATTATGTTTTATATGGAGTAAATGGCCGCCGTCCTTTGCGATTCGAAATAAATACTAACTGACAAACTCGTAAAAACACGCTCAAACCTGAGCGATTTGCGAAACCTTTACAATGTTGACAAATGCCTGCCGGGTAGGGGGATTTATGCGTATTTTCGATGCAATTGGCGATTATTTTACAACAGCAGATGAGTCCGCTCAGGCCGTTTCAGACGTGGCAACTACTGCTGCGGAAGTGGTATCTGACAGTAACGGCTTTACAGCGATGCTGGCTATGCTCACATCCGCTGACGATGAAACACAAACACAGGCGCAGGACGCGACGATTGCAGATATTCAGTCTCAGTTCACTTCTTCCCTGGGGATCCCGGGACTGGACGAGGACGTGCTGTCATCGCTGACATCAGACTCCGGGCTGGCAAAAATGCAGAATGCGTTTCTGGCTATGTTGCAGGCTGATTTACTTTCTGCATCTGAAGCATCTTCTGAAGTTACCGGAGAGACTGCCGTGTCAGATGCTGAGGCTAAAAGTGTTGCGCTGGCAGACGGAGAAACAGGCTGGGACAGCTTCATGAATGCCGCTTTCGGTGAAGACGGGGTTGACTGGAACGATGGCTTTGATGCGGTGAATCTGCTGCACCATATCCCTATTGTCGCCGATGTGTATCAGTCGGTATCGTCAACACATATCAGTGCGGTATCTGATTTGGCGGGCAGCTTTATGTATGGTGGTCCGGCAGGGCTGGCGTACTCTGCAGCGAACCTTACCGTGCAGGAGTTTACCGGCAGTTCGATTACCACAAACCTGTGGGAACTGGGTTACGACTGGTTGTTTAACCGTGACGTGACAGGCGGTAATGAGAGCTTAACTGAAGCCGTAGCCGGGGAAGGCGGCGAGGCTGTTGCCCATTCAGCTTATCAGTTTGCCAGACGGCAATTTGATGCTGATGCGGCGGAAGAAAGCGGCAACTGATTGCCGCTTTTTTGATTGTTAGCCGGTGAAGCCTGCCGGAATCGCTGAAATATTATTCGGCACCACTGACAATCTGAACCTGCGCCAGATCGGTGTCGCCCTTAATAACTTTATAAATCGCATCCTGCACCAGCGTGCGCATGCCATCTTTCATAGCCTGTTCTTTCATATCAGACACACTGCCTTCTTTATATATCAGACCACGAAGTTCAGGCGTCATCCCTAACAGTTCGTGAACGCCGGTACGGCCACGGTAACCTGTTCCGCCACACTCTTCACAACCGTCCGCTTTGTGCAGCATCAGAGGGGAGGGCAGATCTAATTCGTTCAGGTAGCTTTCACCGTACTGACGTTTAATAAACGCAATGTCATTTTCCGATGCAGGATATTGTTGCTTACAGCTTTTACACAGGGTGCGGATAAGACGCTGGGCGAGAATTCCCACACAGGCATCGGAGAAGTTTACCGGGTCCAGACCTAAATCAAGCAGACGGGTTATCGTTTCCGGTGCTGAGTTGGTGTGCAGTGTGGATAATACAAGGTGACCGGTGAGTGATGCTTCAATGCCGGCATGAGCCGTTTCTTTATCACGCATCTCACCGATAAGAATAATATCCGGATCGGCCCGTAAGAATGCCCGCAATGCATTCGCAAAGGTAAATCCGATTTTCGGGCTTACCTGCACCTGTTGCAGACCGGCCTGGGTAATTTCCACCGGGTCTTCTGCTGTCCAGATTTTCTTTTCAGGGGTGTTCAGATAACCGAGTACGGCGTGCAATGTAGTTGTCTTACCTGAACCGGTGGGGCCCACTACCAGCAGAATACCGTGAGGCTTGCGGATCATGCTCTCCAGCCGCTTCATATTAGACGGTGCCAGGTTCATCTTATCGATGGGCATGGCGCCGCCGGAGGCAAGAATACGCATTACCACGCCTTCACCGGCAACAGTAGGAATGGTCGCTACCCGTACTTCAACCAGCTGACCATTCATTTTGAAAGCCAGTTTCCCATCCTGAGGTACACGTTTCTCTGCGATATTCAGGTTGGACAGGATTTTAATCCGCGCAATAACCGCACTGTGGTGAGACTGAGGTATCTGACTCATATCCCGGCACACACCGTCTATGCGCATGCGAACCCGTGTGGGGCCCCCTTTTTCGGGGTCAACGTGAATATCAGAGGCATTCAGTCGTTTAGCGTCGTGCAGTACGCGGCTGACAAGGCGGACAACAGCCGGCGCGTCGTCCGACATCTCATCAACCTGATCCTCGCCTTCGTCATCACCGGCGCTGATTTCATCGAGGATCTCACTCATTTCGCCGGGCGCGCCACTGCCACCGCCTTCACCCAGGTATTGTAAAACCTGATTAGGCAGCGCCACAGCGATTTCGTAACTGTCGATACCCATGGCACTTTCAATTTCCATGAGCAGGGCGGCGTTATTCGGCTCTGCCATCAGAACAATAGGGCGCTCGTGAACATCCGCAATCACGGCAACGAGGTTACGTTTCAGATAAGACAGGTTCAGGCGGCTGTCATTCTGGAACAGATGATATTTTTCCGGCAGATACGGGATATAAGGAACCTGATAATGCACCGAAAGGGTATTACCGATATCGTGTTCACGGATGCTGTGTTCAGACATAAGACGCTGCACAATCGTGCGCTGGTCGTTGGTGCTGTTTAACAGGTCTGTGAGCGCAGCGGGTGCTATCTGATTTTTATGCAGTAATAAGTCAAAGGGGTGATTAGTACCACCCAGCTCATAGCGGAACTTATTACCGAGCAGCTCAGTAAGTTGTTTCGCGACGATAAGGTCGCTGCCATTGAACGGACCGGTCTGCTTATTAATGAGCTGCATGACACCGAGCAGTACGCCGGCATTTAAAACCGGTACGCAAAGAATGTTGTTGGTCCGGAAGTTACTACTCTTATCGAATTTATCTGCAAAGCGCAGGCGGGGATGAATGCCTTCGAGTTCTTCTTTATTATACGGATCTGCAATGACGATGGGGCGTTGGGCAAGTGCCACGTAACCGGCAATAGACAGCGGCGAGATGGGCACTTTAATTTCCTGCGTTGCTTTACCGGTTTTGAACCGTGCGACCAGATCCTGGTGCTGACGTCTGCGCTGGAAAATACTCATTCGCTGTGCATCGAACAACTCAAGAATGATGGGTTCGATTTCACTGAAAGCATCTAATAACGACGAGTGCTTCGCCAGAATCGTATTAATTTTATCAAAAGCGAGTTGCTGACTACTATTTCCAAGCATAAATAAGGTATCTGTCTGTGACTTATAATTCAAAAAGGCAGTGCTGCCCGGCACAACCCGGAACCGGTATACAAAGAAAAACCGGTACTTATATAAAGAGGTTTCACAATAACCCTTTATGACCAAAGCGGCAACTTGACCGTCAGACCAGAAGCGACATTTACGCTTTATTACAGTCCGGTCCGCACCATTTCTTTCCGGTTCACACCCTGTTGAATAAAAATAGATCAGTTTTTCGCATTTGTGAGTTGCGCTTAACTGATAATTCTGTATAATTCGCGCCCACTTGCCCTGTACAACATGTAACAGGAGCATGGTTTCGGCCGCAGCTACACTGCTTTTAGGGTAGATGCCGAAGCTACAAAAGCGAGTAATCGGTGAAGTAGCGGGCGTGTCAGAAACAAAGAACAAGATTCCAATTGGGAATCACTGGTTTATACGCACATCTTTT
>NZ_CFHOXV010000019.1:0-70297 GCF_984505615.1 Alteromonas sp.
ACCAATAACTTAAATCGGTTATCGCAGACCCACCAATTACAGCTGCCAAAGCGGTCATCGTTAGATCGGACAGGATGATTTGTAATGGTCAAGTAATTTTGCTTCGATACTCCAGGGTGTTTATGCCAGAGCGATTCAAGGTAACGCGAGTTCGGCTGATGCACTTGATGTAGGCTCGCGGGCGGCGCAATTAGCTGTAACCGCAAAGAACCTCCTTGATTAGGTAAACCATGGATGCGACCAGGCTTCTCCTGGTCGCTTGTACTTACAAAGTATCATTTGGTTTCAATCATTATTAAGAATGCTGCAAATGAAGATATTAGAATTGGTAAAGAAAATAGGCCAATGCTCGAAGATGCGCCCGTTCCGTTTGCCAGTAGCACACCAGCAACAGCAGGAGCAATAACAGCGCCTAATCTGCCAATGCCTATTGCCCAACCCACTCCGGTACTTCGTACAGCAGCAGGATAAAGTCTCGTAGCTACAGCATAAAGCGCATTATAAGCACTCTGAAGCGTAAGCCCCACAAAATAGATACTGAATAAGAACATAACTTCGTTTTCCGCACCATAAGCCATTAGCAACATGAACAAGGTAGAGAAAAATAAAAACACTCCGACTAATTTTACAACTTCGAACCTTGAGGATAAAAAACCGAGTAAAAGAATTCCGCATACACCACCGAAACTAAAATAGGAAAATGCAGAATAAGACACTGACTGCTCAAAGCCAATTTGGGTAGCGAGCTTCGGAATCCAGCTCATTAAAAAATAAAGTGTTGATGAACAGGAGCAAAAAACCAACCAGAGCAGCAATGTGGATTTGCGGTTAGATGGTAGAAACAACGCCTGAATATTACTTATAAGACCATTCTTTCGGGTTATTGATTCGAAATGAACCGGGCCATTGCTAATATTAAAATCACTTAAGATCTTTTTTAACTTTACGTCTGCATTCTTAGGCTGCTTAATTAATAAAAACTCGACAGATTCCGGTAGCAGTGTTGAGGAAAGAACGAGAAGAAAGAGTGTCAACGCTCCGCCAATATAGAACATTACATGCCAGCCATATTCGGGTATTACCAAAGTTGCCACGAAGCCGGTAGTCATAGCGCCGATAGGATACCCAGCAGTTACAAATGTAACGCATAATGTTTTATATTTTTCAGGTGAAAACTCACTGACAAGTGTAGCCTGAGCTGCGAGAAGCGCCCCGCCCCCGAGCCCGCTGAGAAAGCGAAAAAATGCAAGTGTTGATAAATTTACAGATAAGGGAGTGCAACTAACACTGATCACAATTGTGGTCAAAGACAAAAGCAATAATACCCGGCGACCAATTAAATCGGAAACAGGAGCAACGACCATTGCACCGATCATCATCCCTGCTAGTGCAAAACTAAAAACAATTCCTTGCGATGCTTCACCAATTTCGAGGGATTTCCCAATATCGGCAATAGTGACAGCAATCATAGTAATGTCGAACCCGTCCACGATATTGAGAAAAAAGCAAATGATTATCAGGACGTACTGTCTGTAAGACACAAATCTATTTTCCGGAATTACGGAAGATGACATGCTCATGTTTTCCTCCCGGAATATTACAAATATCGACTTAAATATGAAAAACCAATCTGAGCTTCTTCCATTGGAGTTTTAGGTAAATCTACCTCTAAAAATCTATGCTTTATGCCCATGCTGTCTAACGCATTAAAAATATCTTTAAATTTAAGATCGCCATGTCCCGGAAGCACCAATTGAGACATTTCAGGAATTGGATATTTTGTAGAATCCAGGCCTGCAGGTATTGAAGATGAATAATCTTTCAAATGTACTGATTGAATGCGGCTTCCATATTTGTTAATCCATTGAACAGGACTGAGCCCTGCCGCTGCAACCCAACCTAAATCCAGTTCAATTGCAACTAAGTTTCTGTCGAGTTGTTGCATAAGATAATCAAAAGCTACAACCCCGCCGACGTTCTTAAATTCCATATTGTGGTTGTGATAGCCGAAGCCAATACCGTGTTTGCTTAGTTTACTGGCCTCGTTATTAAGCCTTTCGCTCATCCGGTCAAGTTGTTCAAGAGACTGAACACCAACAATCCTGGCCCGTCCGCTCGTCCTGTCAACAAACTCCGGCGGCATTGCTATGACAAACCTTTTTATTGCAACGATATCGGCAAGTTCAGCAAGTTTCTCTTCATCATCTACGCTCCCGGCGAGGTGAGCTATCGGGGCAGTAAGACCATTGTTTTTCAACGCTTCAGAAAATCTACGGGGCCCAAGACCAAAGAACGGATCACTGTTGAACAGACTTTTACCAAATCCGAAAAGCTCCACCTCTTTAAAACCAATACCAGCAATTTCCTCCAGAGTTTTCTCCGGCGATTTCTGCATCGATTCTCTAAGCATAAATAGCTGAACGCCAAGACTTGTATTCAGAGACTTTGATTGCACCTGAACAGCGCATGCTCCGGCTCCCACTGAAGCGAATAATACAGTTGAATATTTTATAAATTGTCTTCTGTGCATGTGAGCCACTCCGGTAATTATATTGTTTTAATGTTTTTCGCAGCAAAATCTGCGGCTCTGGCGGTGAGAGCCATGTAGGTTAGTGACGGATTTACACAAGATGATGAGGACATACATGAACCGTCGGTAATAAAGACATTGGGAACTGAATGCATCTGATTCCAGCCGTTGAGTACAGATGTCCCGGCGTCATTCCCCATCCTGGCTGTCCCCATCTCATGTATAGTTCTTCCCGGAACAGGGGGGCGGATGTCGACAGCGACATCCTTACAACCTGCGGTGAGAAGCATAGCTTCAGCTTCCTGACCAATATCTTTCATCATTTCGTGTTCATTTTTCTGATAAGCAAAACTGATTTTGGCCTGAGGAATTCCGAAACGGTCTGTTTTTTCTGCGAGGGTAACCCGGTTGGATTCATCAGGAAGACACTCACCAAGCCCGACTAACGTCATCTTCCACTTTCCGGGAGTTTCCAGATGCTTTTTAAAATCGACACCAAAATCACCAGACTCTGCGAGTTGAGCTCTCCAATCGTCCCTTTTTGCACGTCCCTGAAATCCATATCCCCTCACGAATGGCAGGTTCTCTTCATTCGAGATATTTCTGAACCTGGGAATATATATACCTGTAGGCCTTTGACCAAACTCAGTGTAATCCTGAAACGTGTCGAAATATCCCGTAGCAAATACACCCATAGTGTGATCCATCAAATTGCGGCCGACCTGACCCGAATCGTTTCCGAGTCCATTTGGGAACCTGTCACTTTTGGAATTGAGTAGTATCTGTGCTGTGGCAATAGTCGACGCACACAAAAAGACTATTTTTGAGCGAAATGATTTCTTTTCACCGGTGGTGGCGTTGATAACATGAACAGCTGAAACACGTTTTTTATGTTCATCATATTCAAGCTTTTCAACAACCATGTCGGAGAGTAAAGTAAGGCGGCCGGTTCTTTCAGCAGCAGGTAGGGTAGAGCTTTGACTGGAAAAGTAAGCTCCAACCGAACATCCTCTCTCACAGGGACCGCAATAATGACATTGTCCCCTGCCATTGTGAGGTTTTGTTAGTACGGCAATTCTGCCTATGGTAAGTGTTCTTTCTGCATAGTTGCCGGTAAGTACTTTACGAAAATGCTTCTCAGCAATGTTTAATTCCATTGGCGGCAAATAGTTACCATCAGGAAAGTGCTCTAACCCTTCAGGTTGACCACTTACTCCGATAAAGCTTTCAACATAGTCATACCACGGAGCAATATCCTGATACCTTATTGGCCAGTCAACACCATAACCATCAACATTGTTTGCATTGAAATCCAGGTCACTTAATCTATATGAATGCCTCCCCCACATAAGGGAGCGACCACCAACAACGTCACCCCGAATCCATTCAAAATTGCTATCTCCTGCATCGTAGGGGTTAAGTTTGTCGTTATTCCAGAAGTGTCTCGTCGTTTCATTAAACGCATAGCAATTTCTTTGAACTGCATATTCTTCATCATAAAGTTTGTCAATTGGCATCCCACCGTAGGGTATTTTCCAGGGGGGCATATGCTCCCCTTTATAGTCCCGGACATGTTTAATCATCTTCCCCCTTTCGAGAACAAGAACGTTCAGGCCTTTTTCTGTCAATTCTTTCGCGGCCCAACCACCAGATATGCCCGATCCAACAACGATAGCATCATAATGTTTGTCCATTTTAATACGCCCACTGCTTTGGAAAACCACTAACCTCAACACTTCCATCGTATTTAAGTGGCATAGGGTTGTAAGAAAGTGCCTTAGTAACCCCGTTCATTGAGGTAAAATAGCCGACTGTGATAATGCGCTGCAGAGACTTGTATAGCTCATATGAGTGGCTGGAAAAGGTCGATACAATCTTGTTTTGCTCACTCACCGGGCATTCTGAAAAAGTGAATCCAAACTCTTCTTGCGCAGCTTTGTTCAACTCAGCCAACGCAGTAAAAAACTCACTTTGCGCTTCGGTGGATAACAAGTCTGCGTAAACAGATTCAACAAACTGGGGGACACCTGATTCAATTGCCCCCGGCGTGTCTGTTTTTGGAATAATACATTCGCACAAAGACGCTACCATTGTTTTGGTCTCTTCCGTCCAATCCGTGACCGATGGGTTTATTCGACTGAAAGCAATTGAATAGTCAGCGAGTACCTGACCGGACACACCTGCCAGACTAACGCTTATTGCTTTGAGTAATGAGCGACGGCTGATGGGAGGGAGATTAGAGTTATTGCTGGTCATATTTCACCCTGTAATTCAATGCCGGAGCTCTATCACCTAAAAGTGATTCGTATTGAAATTCATTACCTCTGCGACTCAACCATTCTTCCCGGACCTGCTTCACTTTTTCAGGGTCCTTGATCAAATCAATTGCCGACAAGGCAAGCGTTTTCGCTGCTAGTAGCTCTCCTTTATGACCAATAGACATACCGCTGGCTGCAACAGCTTGCCAACTGTGAAAGGACGTACCAGGTACCCATGTAGCGATATTTATTCCTGCAGTAGGTACAATCCATGACACGTCACCTACATCGGTAGAGCCCGAAGCCAGTACGATTTCATTTGTCAGCGGGGGGATGTAGTTTGCAGAGTCTAACTCTGGCAATTTAGAGCGCGAAACGGTCTTTCGGATTTCGTTGGCATATGCGATTTCTGTTTCGCTGTATTCGACGCCACCAAATTTTCTGAGGTTTGTATCCAATATTGAATTAAGTGTTAAGTTAGCAAGCAGACTATATGTACCCCCTACCTTTTCATAATCCATACGCGTTTCGGTTCCGAGAGCTGCACCATCAGCTGCCTTGACTACCCGATTAAATACTTCCTTAAGCACGTTTACATCCGGACTCCGCACGTAGTAATAAACTTCGGAAAAATTTGGCACTACATTGGGCGCACCGCCACCATCGGTAATAACATAGTGAATTCTTGTCGAGTCAGGTACATGCTCACGCATCATGTTGACCATGTAGTTCATTGATTCCACTGCATCAAGTGCGGACCGTCCTTCTTCAGGTGTCCCGGCGGCATGGGCTGATGTTCCGTAAAACCTGAACTTGGCTGAAATAACGGCAAGCGTCTTCAATAATGAGTTGGTATTGTTAGAGTCACTTGGATGCCAGTGCAGGACAATATCGACGTCATCAAAATAGCCATCCCGGGCAAGATATACTTTCCCTGAACCACCTTCTTCAGCAGGTGCCCCAAAATATTTTACCGTGGCATCTACTTCATTCTCTTCCAGCCATTTCTTTACAAGAACCGCGGCACCAGCAGAAGCAGCTCCAAGTAAGTTATGCCCACACCCATGGCCTGCTACACCGTTAGCTGATTGTCTGAAAGTGTCAGTTGTTTGTGATAATTGAGGTAATGCATCGAACTCACCGAGCAAGGCGATTACCGGTCCTCCGGAACCATATGAGGCGACAAATGCTGTTGGCATGCCTGCCACGTCCATGTCGATCTTAAAATCGTTTTTTTCAAGATAAGCCGCCAATTCAGACGAACTCTTTCGCTCCACAAATCCCACTTCAGCATAGCGCCAAACGGCATCGGAAAGCCGGGTGATTTCACCCGCAATCGCTTTTGTATTTGTTTCTACAAAACGCTTATCATCTAACTCCTCAGAGACAGCCCACTGAATTGAAGACCCGATAAAAAAAAGAAAACAAAGCAAAACTGTAATTTTCAAAAGTCCGGACTCCTAATTTTGCAGTGTAGCCATGGGAACAAGACTGCTATATTGACCCTGCGAAAAAACAAGTGGCTTTAGATTTTCACTGTAATCATACTTTTTAACTTCACCAATTATGATGTAGTGGTCGCCGCCATCATGAACGTTCCAGACTTCACATTGAAAATTAGCTATACAATGATTCAGTAAAGGTACATTCCCCAAACCATTCTCAAAATCCACATCAGAAAACTTATCAGCGCCTTTACTCGCAAATTTGTTTGAAATATCTGTTTGTGATTCGTTGAGTACATTCACCGTGAAATAATCACTGTTTATAAAAATATCGGCGCTGAACGCGGCTTTATCTATGCTCCACAGAATAAGTGGAGGCTCAAGTGACACAGTATTGAAGCTGCTGGCAGTCACACCAACCAATTCGTTGCCTTTTCTGGCCGTCATCACTGTCACACCGGTCGGAAACTGACCTAATGCACGACGCAAATTTTGTTTAATACTCATAGTCATTTACCTTCCGAGCTTATAAGCTTGCTTTGTCCCGATACCCCAATGTGTGTTCGGGTATTCTTTTACCATCACCCTGATGCTTTCTTCAGGGGCTCCTATTGATTCATTAACCGCTTTCGCTACTGATTCGATAAGTTTTTCAATTTGCTCAGGTGTTCTCCCCTGAATCATTTCAACTTTTACAATTGGCATTGTCGGACCTTAAATATCATTTATATATCAAGCACTAATCGTTTTGACTTTGCTCTCGAACAGCACACTGCAATTTGATCATTGTCAGCTTTTTCTTCGTCGCTAAGGAACAGATCACGATGCTCCGGCTCACCTTCAAGAACATCAGTGATACAGGTCCCGCAAACACCTTCAGCACATGACATTTGAACCTTAATGCCTGCAGCTTTCAGGGCATCTGCAATCGTCTCATCAGCTGCTACACTAAGGGTTTTTCCACTTTGCTCACATACGACTTCGAAAGCTTGACCTGATGTGTCAATGTCGCCAGAGAAATACTCTGTATGGATTTGTTTTTCCGTAAAACCTGCTGAGGAAGCACTGGACCGGATTGACTCCATAAATTTATCTGGTCCGCAGATATAAATCTCTTCATTGCCTTCCAACCGGCTAAACAATGCCATCGCGTCTAACTTGTTCGGTGTCGCTGACTGTGACTCATAAATATGAGTAGAATCAGCAAAATTTTGAGCCAGCTCATCAATGAACCCCGCCGTCTTTGACGTCTTCACACAATAGTGAATTTCAAATGGTTTTCCTTCAGACTTTAATTTGTAGGCCATTGACAACAAAGGGGTAATGCCAATCCCACCGCCAATCAGGATTGCTTTACTGACGTTATTTTCCAGAGGGAAATGATTTCTGGGATTGCTGATGAAAACAGTACGTCCTTTGTCGAAATGCTCATAAATAAAACTTGATCCGCCCCGGGACTCCGGATCATTCAAAATGCCGACTTTATAGAGATTAGCGATCTCCGGGCTTCCGCATAAAGAGTACTGACGAGTTATGTCATCACTTACGAATATATCTATGTGTGCTCCGGCAGAAAATGCAGGTAGTTTGCAGCCGTCTCCGGTTAATGAAATAACAGCTACCGAGCCACCATGTGTCTCCCGGGATATAATACGTGCCTTGATAAATTGACTTTTCACTTTGCTCTCCGAAGACCTGTTAACGCATGTAGATGCCGCCGTTGATATCCCATGTGGCGCCTGTAACAGTTTCGGCATCCTTTCTAGCCAGCATCACAACCATATCCGCGATGTACTTTGCCGATGAAAGTGCTTTTACTGGAATGGCATTGTTAACAATGTCTTCGAGTTGTTGTGCTGACAACTTTTCAGACATAGAAGGGACATCAATTGGACCCGGAGCGATAGAATTAACAGTGACCCCCAATGGCGCTAGTTTCCGAGCGAAAATTTTGGTCAGGGTTATTATTCCTGCTTTTGAAGCGGCATAGTGAGCGCCGGATGCAGTCCCCCCCATCTGTCCTGCCAGCGAGCTGATATTAACTATTCTTCCGTAATTTTTTCCTGCCAGGTATTTACCAAAAACCTGGCAGCCTAAAAAAGTACCTCTGAGATTGGTATCAACAACCTCGGAAAATTCCTCGGGGGTAATTTCCATTACATCTGTAGTTGGTGTTATAGCAGCGTTATTGACCAGAAGTTCGCAACTTCCAAACTCTTCAATACAAAACGAAAGCGCATTTTCAAAGTCAGACTTATCTCTGACATCGAGTGCCAAAGTACGATATTTATCATATTCAAGCCCAAGTTCACCTGCGACTAGATCAACCCCCTTGCGTGAACTCGAAGTCATGACGACCTTGTATCCGTCGCCAATTAACGCTTTGACGATTTCAACGCCCAACCCTTTTGACGCACCTGTTACCAGCGCTACTTTATTCATAGTTTTCAAGGCCTTTCTAAAATAAAAAACTTACAGTTGTCAGATACTCATCAGATTTCATAATCCGGACAACCTTTCTCAGAATTTTGTAACCATCTGACGTAACTTTAAGCACAAACTCTACGTTCGCGGGAAATTGCCTGATACCATTCTTATTATTCTCAAACAGACAATAAGCACAGCGAACGGTAAGTTCAGTCCCGGTATTTTCTAAAAGACGAAACCTGGATAAAGTTCTGACAGTCGGAAGTGAGTTAGATGTAGAAACAGCTTCCCCGCCCGTCAGCCTTCTGACTCGCTCAGAACGCATTTCACTGTTGTCGTAAGCAACATTTACAGAGTTTTCAAAATCTGTTGCTGAATGATCTACTGGCACGATATACAGGCCAGCTTCATCCCATAAAGAAAGCCATGCTTCGTACTCTTTATTGTCTAAATAATCTGCTTCACACTCTAAAAATTGTCTGGCTTTTTCATCAAGTAGTTCCAAATCTTGCATCAGGGGCTCCTCAACCTTTTTTAATGGTCATTAGTTTTTTATATTGTTGATAGGCAGCTCTCATTCCCGTTTCAGAACAAACTGCTCCCTGTACATTCCCATCTTCTGAAGTTCTCAGGTTGTTTTGACCCCGGTTGACCATGATCCAGCCGTCAACCCCTGATAACGAACCTTTCTGGACCCGCTCCCAGGCTTCACCATCATCCGGAGTACCGAAGCCCATTGGTCCCTGAAAATGCTCATGCAATCGAATGCGCTTTTGATTAAAAGGAGTTGGTGCGCCGTCTCCACCAATGGCAATATGATGGATTTCTGTTTCCCGGGCTGAAATGGGTACAAGGTTTCGGAAAAAAGCCATGGAACAGGATATATTCGGAAATAAATTCAAGTTGAAGCCGGTTCCGCCCACCGCGCGAACTAATCTCCTGATTTCAGGTTCTTCAATACCTTCACTTCTGAGATCTTGGGCGAGCTCTTCAAACCTTTCTGGTATTAGCTCTTCAAGATTACTTTCCAGGTCGACTAACTCGGGAATCATGACCATCACACTATGTCCGTTCCCAAGGTCTTCGACAAATCCATCCCCGCCCAGGAAATCAAATACTTCTTGTGTTTGCTCGTCTATCGAAGAGATGAAGGATTTATGAACTATTGGAAAGTGGTATGCATCAGTTGTGTTTTCCAGTTGTATTTTCCAATTTCCCGGAAATCTGAACCTGTGGTCTCCGAGTACCTTCATTGGGTAGCCACCAGACTGTTTCATGAATAACTTTATCCACTTTTTTGCACCTGCAAGAAAGTCCTCAAGTGGTTCAAGATCAACGTCAAGTGTTGCAAATATCATCCCCATGAAAGTCTCATGCCGGAGACTTACCAGACCAAATTTTTCTTTCTCTAAAATTCCATCGTATTCTTCCGGGATAGGCAGAGCTCTGAGCTCGCCATCAAGAGCGTAACCCCAACCATGATAAGGACAGCTAAAGGATTTAGTTTTACCTTTTTTACCCTCACAAACTGTTGCGCCTCTGTGACGACACCGGTTCTCTAATACATGAATATTGTTTTTGCGGTCCCTGGCAACAATCACGGGCTGTTTGCCAATCATTGCGGTTTTATAAGATCCTTTGTCTGGAATCTCACTCTCATGTGCGACCCATACCCAAGTGTGGTTAAAGACTTTTTCCAACTCACGATTGAATATCGTTTCATCTGAATAAAGAGATTTATGTACCCGGTCTTCCTGAACGAGTTCATCTTTCCAATTTGATTCTGAAATTTTTTTATCTGTAAATATTATATCTGTCATGGCATACCTACCTTTGTGGTACAGGTTGACTTGTCTGGTCATCCCACTGACTGTTCATAAGCCTGTTAAAAATACTTCTCGTCTGGAAAAGTGTAATTTTCCATTGGTGGTCAATTTTCTTAAATTCTGCAGTAATTTGCGCACAGCTGAGCCTGGATTCCCCGCTACTCATTGAACAGGGTTGCAGTAATGTCCACTCGCCCCTGGCATCGAGGTCGCTTATATGAATAGTTTCGTTTCCCAAAAAGTGGAGATTCATAGAAAAGTGAGGTGGCGCTTTACAGTACTTTGAAAACATCGACCTGATGGCATCCTGTCCATTAATGCTTCCAAAAGAATTACTATAGCGAGAGCCAACTCCTTCCCAGACTGCATTATCAGCAAACAGGCTCAGTAGCTCATTCAGGACTTTTTCCGAATTAAGATCGTCACAGAGCTTCATATATCGCTTCATACACTCCGACACAGCTTTTTCTTCTTCCAGAAGCGTCAGCCTTGATATCAGCTCCTTTTCAACCTGCATCATTCTGGAACCACCAGTTTTCTGCCAATTCGGGCTTCAACTTTTGCGTATTTCCACAATTTGAATTTTCCGTCTCCCACTGGCGTAGTGCGGAAGAAATTGCAGGCTTCTACGACTGTTTGATAATCAGGGACATCTGCCATGATGTAACATGTCCAGGGCGCATCTGCTGAAGCGCCAACCTGGGATTGGTCATCATCCAGAATACCGAGAACATTTACGTCAGGAAGTGATGCTATGGAACTCATCATAGTGCTGAATGCACCCCAAACATCTTTCATCTCCTGTTCGGTACCATCCATAAAATTTTGGTTAATACCTATACAAAACAAAACTCTAAGTGAATCTGACTTCATAATTTTCTACTCCGTTTTAAAGGTAACCAGGAAAAGGATTGGAACCGAAGAACATTCGGCCAGCATTCTGATAGGTGAACTCACCCATGAATGCATGCTGAGTGATGACTTGAGAATCTCTGAAAATTCTCGACATCGTCTGATCCCGGTAGATACCGGCCATTCCCAGTATTCGATATACTGTCTGAATTGCGGATGCACACTCTCTCGCAACATTTGTAGTTGCCAAACGAACAGCGTTTGTCAGATTGTCATCTGACTCCCCGGTCTTCAGTATGTGTGTCCATAGGTCGTGTGTGGCGTTGTAAAAGAATGCACGTGCTGCAAGTACTTTTGCTTCTGCTTTTGCTATATCAATTTGTGCATACTCGCGATCGCCGATACTGGGTGCACCGGTGACAGTTTTGTTCCGGCTTCCAACTTTACGGATGATATTCAACGCTTCGCGCGCAAGCCCTAACTGATTTACTGACAAAACCTGAGCAGCGAGTGCGAGGGACGGATATGTAAAAAATGGAGATTTGATAGTCGGCATACCACCACGGACGAAGGTCCAGTCGTGAGCGACGTGCTGATTCTCGACAACCAGATCAAAACTCCCTGTACCGGTCATACCATGCACATCCCAGGTTTTCTCTATTTTGACCTGTCCAGGCCGTAACACGGCCATTCTGGGCAGTTTTTCATCATTAGAAGGTTTGATTCCGACGCCCAGATAATCTGCACTCATACAGCCACTGGCAAATTTCCATCTGCCGTTAACTGTGTAGAGTCCATTTTCTTCACTTGACGGAGTTGCGGGGAAGATACCTCCGGCAAACACTATATCGGGACTATCCTTCCATATCTGTTGAGCTGTGTGCTCTGGCAGCGCCGCCAGATAAGCGGGGTTCATTCCAAAGCTGGCTACCCAGCCAGTTGAGCCATCTGACTTTGCAATTTCTTCAATCAGTAGTAAAAAGTCGATAGGTGAAACTTCGAGACCACCGAATTTTTTTGGAACAAATGCCCGATAGACACCTATTTTTTTCAAACCGTCTATGATGTCCTGAGAGATAAAGCGCTGCTCTTCAAACTCGTTCGCTCTGCTTCTTATTTCGGTCAGTATCTGGTCCAATTCGTCTTCGGAACCCCAAAGACTTCTATCGATTTCCCACATGTTTCAAAATTCTCCGAATTTGACTAATTTTCTTTTGATTAAATAAGCAGCGCTGCATACAAGTTCGTCCGAACCGTGAGGTCCAATTATTTGTAGAGAGAAAGGTGCTCCTTCCAATGTTCCGGCAGGAATAGCTATAGAGGGATTGCCTGATAAATTGAAAGGCCGGACTAATGCGCTAAGACTCAATACATCTTTACCGTCTTTCACCTCGCTTAAAGTTAATGGGGAAGATGGCAATGTTGGGGTGATTAAAAGATCAGAAGATAAGAAAACTTTGTTCAATTCATTGTTTATATTGTTTTTAATACTCGCAATTTCATGTAGCTTCTTATTAGTCAGAGGTTTTACCTCTTCCAGCCGTTTCTGAACATCAGCACCAAGTTTTTTGTAGGGTAAGAGGTGTTTGAATTCAGTAAACATTTCGGTCCCCATGAGTATGCGGGCCGCTTCATTTGCATCTGACAGAGATTTTATTTCCACAGCTTTTGATTCATCAAATAACTGACTCAGAAGTTCTGTGAATTTAGAATTTATAAGTGGATGAAGTTGAATTACCGGAAAAGCAAATCTCAGTTGCTTAAGTTCAAAGTCAGGAATGCTCCAGTCGAACGTCGGGTCAATGATGGAAAGACCTTTAGTAAGGCATGTAACTTGTGATGAAAGCACGCCAACGCAGTCTAAAGAGCTGTTTTCCGGCAGAACACCTTTTCTGGACACTCTTCCGAAAGTCGGCTTGAACCCATAAACACCGCAACAGGCAGCGGGTAACCTGATCGATCCGCCTGTATCAGTGCCCAATGCAAAATCTGCAATCCCCGAAGCAACAGCAACCGCTGAACCACTAGAAGAACCTCCGGGCATCAAATTCGGATATCGAACATTTACTGGTGTTCCTGCCCAGTGATTAATTCCGGTCATACCGAAAGCCAACTCATGCATCGTGACTCTGCCAACGAGGCTACATTGATTGCTCGCCACTATTCTCTCAACTACTTCTGAATTTTTCTTCGCAGCGTTCATATCCGACAATGCCTTGCTTCCACATGTCGTTACTAACCCTTTGATATCAAAATTATCTTTAATGACAACTTTGATATCTCCGGTGCCACTGATAAAACTATGAGTGAACAAAATAGCCGCCTTACTTGAAAAAGAAGTTGAATATTCAACAAATTAAATGTAACAAGATTTTTATTGTTTGTAGAACTATGCGCCTGTTGCGTGACTATATATTCCACACATTTACTTTACTTTTCAAGTAATTTTTCAAATTATATTTTGTTCATGCCCGTTAACTGTAATAGTTATGTGAAAATTTAAATAAAAATAGTAAAGGCAGGCGGCTTTTAGTAAATTTACAAACAAAATAAACAGGACAAACTATGTCAGATTCACACTTTAAGCCTTTTGATAAAGATTTCGAATTCCGTCAATTCCCGTTTTACTGGATTTCCAGAGTCGGGAACCGGTATGAACACCGTATGGAGTTTGCTTTAAAAAAGGTAGGTATGAACATCACATCATGGCGAGTGTGTATGATCTTGCGAGAAAACGGTGCGATTAGTATGAGCGACATAGCCACTCATGCTGTAGCCAGGTTACCGACTATTACTAAAGTTGTTTATAAACTCAAAGAAAAAGGGCTCGTGGAGGTCAAGCCGAGCCTTGACGATGCCAGAGTTTCTATAGTCAAAATCACCACTGAGGGTGATGAAACACTTCAATCCGTATTAAAGTCAACAACCAAAATATTCAATGAAGCCTTTGAGGGCTTCAACGAAGAAGATATAAAACAATTAAATACTTCTCTTGCGAAACTATTTACTAACATCGAAGGCTAGAAGCAAGAAGCTGTAATCCAGCTTCTTGCCATTTTGATTTAGAAAATGTAAGAAATGCTTGCGCCAAATGTTCTGGGAGCCATCAGACCATAATTGTAGGTACCGAATAAACTACTTTTATTTGCGCTGGTGATAACCACGTCATCCTCGATATTGCGAATATACGCCCTGACATTCCAATCATCTTTGTAATAAGTAAGAATGAGATCTGTTTTTGTGTAAGCATCTCTCGACTGGAAGCCGAAGTTCTCGATACCTAAGAAGGACTCAGACTCGTAATGAGTTTGCACTTTAGCTACAAGCGAAGCGTCGTCCAACAAAAACTCATGTTCGTAACTCAAGTTAAACTGAGAATCTGGCGTCATAGCTGTCTCATTACCAGCATAATCAGTCGCACATACTCCATCTGAGCTATAAGCGAGACATAAATCTTCATATTCTCCGTCCAGAAGCACCACGGAACCATCAACCCGGTCATAACTAGTCACTTGCCATACAAACTCTACTTCTAAACCGTTGATTTTAGATTCCCCGGCATTTTCAATAGCTGATAGACCACTGGCGCCAGTAACTTTAACTTGTTGATCTTTATATTTGTATGTAAAGGCAGATGAATTTATCCGAAGTGAATTATCAAAAAACTGCGATTTCAATCCGACTTCAATAGCATCCAACGTTTCCGGAGAATACGCATCACTTCCAACATCCGTAGAATTATTGAAGCCTCCGGCCTTATATCCACTTGTCGACTTTACATAAAGTAAGGTGTCTTCATTCATTTTCCAGTTAAGGCCAAGGTGGTGCGTAGTTTTAGCACTATCTGCATTGTTATCATAAACACTCGCAGTACCGAATACATCTTGCTGCCCTTTCCGCGATACTTCATCCTTTGAACGGCGCAGGCCCGCTTCGAGCTCCAGCGTTTCTGTTAACTTGTAACCTGTATGAATGAACGCTGCTTTGGACGTTGTTTCAACATCAAAATCAAAAGTCATCATTCCATCTGGCGAATTCGCTACAGCCCAACTTTCGAACACTGAATACAGTGAATTTGTCTCGTTAAAGTAGTTGCCACCAAACTGCCAGCTAAACGCATTATCTGTATTTGAAGAGA
The DNA here is from genome assembly GCF_984505615.1 of Alteromonas sp. Taxonomy (NCBI): domain Bacteria; kingdom Pseudomonadati; phylum Pseudomonadota; class Gammaproteobacteria; order Alteromonadales; family Alteromonadaceae; genus Alteromonas; species Alteromonas sp. The sequence goes on from NZ_CFHOXV010000019.1 coordinate 15,477, forward strand.
ATCTTAATTCGTGTGAAACATCCTGAACATCTTCATTTACGTTCATATACCGGTCAGCACGGGCAGTCCCGTCTAAATCTCGTCTTTGACTGTAGTCAGAATTTCGCAATCCACTAAGTAGTGTGATATCCATGAAGTCAAGAGAATAATCAACCTGAACCTGGTAGGTTTCGTAGAAGTGATCTAATTTCTGACTCGGCAAGCTATGTTCTATACCTTCTTTCTCAAAAGAAGGTACTTCATCATTATTCCATTCGTCAATTGCAACCCCTTGTACGGTCGCTCCAACCCCACCAAGATCGGTCCACTGACCGCTGAGTAAAATACTAAGATCATCGCTTGGAGCATAACTTAAGTGCACGCGTCCGCTTTTCATGTCAGCATCATCGCCAGGAGTCGCAGGAGCTTCATTTTCTCTGTATCCGTCATGAGATTTACTAAAAAAAGCAGCACGCATATTGACTTCATCGGTCACTGGTACGTTTAACATACCTTCAGCAGTTATGAGATTATAGTTGCCTATTCCAACGGAAACGCTGCCTTCTTGTTCTGATGTAGGCTTATTTGTAATAAAATTAATTACTCCGCCCGTCGCATTTTTACCGTAAAGAGTGCCTTGAGGGCCTCGTAAAACCTCTACTCGCTGCATGTCATATAGAGCATTTGAAAAAGAATTTGCTCTTTCGATATAAAAGCTATCCTGTGCTATTGCAACTGCAGGGTTACCAGTTTCGTTGGTGTCCTGACTGTTCACACCCCGAATACTGACTATGACATTCGCAGAATTTTGCGTAATTGATACTCCGGGAGCAAGGGTCGCAATGTCAGTAACTTCGCTAACGCCGTTCTCTTTTAAAGTTTCACCTGTAAAGGCACTCATTGCTATTGCTGTATCTTGAAGGCCTGTTGTTCGTTTTGTCGCTGTGACTTCTATTTTCTCGATTCCCTGATCACCATCTTCAGCATAAGCTGAACTCGCAAAACTGACAGAAAAAATACTAATTACCGCACACGCCAATCTGGAATGCTTAAATTCACTCATCTTGTTGTTCCTCGCTGGATCCTGTTGTTTTTTCTACTGAGGGACTTTTGCCCCTTCTTTTCACAGGTATCAAAACTGCTTCGCTCAAATGCCTTGTTTTTGATCAACTTAGCCAGAGTACAAAAACCTGATAATTTGATTGAATTTTCAACCTTCGAACTATCCTTATACAACTTACTTTACTTTTCAAGTAAAAAATCAACAAACTCCATTTATCTAATAGTTACGTTCCGTCAATTCAACAATTTGCCTATACCACTGGGAAGACTGCTACCGACGCATCAATGATTATTGATGCTATGGATCTACTCTATTCTGACCGGATAGACGCTTTTGAACTGGTCAGTAGTGACAGCGATTTTACTAAACTCGCATCCAGATTGAGGGAATCAGAGAAATTCGTATTTGGTGTGGGAGAGAAGAAAACGCCAGTTTCGTTTCGGAATGCTTGCGATGATTTCGTCTTTACTGAAAAGCTGGATACAGGTCAGGATGCCAAACCCGAAAAAGTAGTAGCAGGCCCCTCGCCTGTCAGCTCTTCTAACGGTGCTGAAGAGCTTATTCCGGCATTTCTTAAAGCATGGGAACTCTGTCAAAATGAAGACGGCTAGGTTAACGCTGGTCCTGCTGGTAGTTTCCTGAAACGGGCAAAACCAGACTTCGATCCTCGTACTTATGGTGGTAAGAAAAAGTAATGTTCAGAATCAACTCTCAATGCTTCAAAGTTAAATGGTTGTTTGCAGTATGGTCGAAGTCAGCCTATTGAATTCGGAATTCAAACAACTCTTTTCAAATCAATATAAGTCATTAATCTACGTATATAATATCGACGAAAAAGAATCGTCCAAAAGGTAAGTGTAGCCCATACTCCAAAATTAAATATGGTATTTACTTAACTAGCCGGGAACGGTTCGGTGTCCATTGCATTATTTCCTACTGATCATGCTTTATTTGTGCGTTTAGACAGGGCTGGACTAAAACAGAAGAAACATTCCCCTTGGATAAAAAACCATAAGATACAATAATTTAAATCAAGTCCATAACTTTGAACATAAGTTCAATGGACCTAAAACTCACACGTAATCCCCGGAGAGCGTCATACTTCTGCAGCATTTTGAGTGTACAAGTGTACGCTGAAACTATACACTGGTTTTTATTGACTGGTAAGATCTGTGGGAGCATCACATGACACATTCAGAAAAGCGGCCTGTTGCGGCAAAAGCCTACTCTGTGCTGGAAGAATGGTTAAACAGCATCAGCCATGGTGCGGGGTTTGTTGCGGCCATTGTAGGGCTGGTGTTTTTACTGCTTCGTGCTGAGCAACCGGTAGCCATCGCCGCAGCCGCCGTTTATGGTGCCACGCTGATCCTGATGTTTCTCAGTTCTACCCTTTATCACAGTATCTCCCACACCAAAGTAAAGGGGATGCTGAAGCTGTTTGATCACAGCGCAATATATTTGCTCATTGCCGGGACTTATACTCCCCTGCTTCTGGTCGGTATCGGCGGATGGCTGGGTATTACAATGACCGCAATTGTGTGGATATTAGCTACAGGCGGTGTTGCCTTTAAACTCATTGCCCGGCACCGTTTCCCGAAAGTATCTGTGGCGACTTACCTGCTGATGGGCTGGATTGCCCTTGGTCTGATTTATCCGCTTTATATGGCGCTGCCGGGAGCCGGACTGTGGCTGATTGTTGCCGGGGGATTATGCTTCAGTATCGGTGTGTTATTTTACGTTGCCAAGTCAAAGCGTTACACTCACGCTATCTGGCATTTGTTTGTGCTGGGTGGCTGTAGTTGCCATTTCTTTTCAATTTATTATTTTGTGATGTAAACGCTCAAGCATGAACACAACCAACAAACCGGCTTCTCACCGTCTGATCACCGGAACGGCCTCCATCACACTGGGTGCGGTGCCGGATGCGCAAAGCATTCAGACACTTAAACAACAGGGTATCACCCACGTTATCACGCTGCAGACCTCATCAGAGCATGCTGAACAGGTAGAACGGCTGGTTAAAGATGCGGGCATGCACTGGCGCTGGTTTCCGTTCACCGAAACCCTCGACAGCACGGAGACCGGACTCGAATTACTGAGACAGTATATTCAGGAACTGGGTAAGCTTACCACTGAAGGTAAACAGCTTTATTTTCACTGCAACGATGCCAGAAACCGTTGTATGTTGTTGATTTTTGCCCTGCTCCACCATCGCAGGATCCCGTCATCCAGTGCTTACCCTATGCTACACGACCTGTCATCAGGCTCAGCAAACCGTTTAAGCCGTGCAGAATTACAGTGGGCTGCCAGCCTCGGGTTATCGGTGCATTAATAAGACAACTTGTTGCCTGCAAAGTGTATTCAAAACAAGACACTCCGCAGGTTTCCTCTTACCTCTTTGCGATTCCGACCAGTACTGAACCGGTCGAAACCGCAGAGCCGCAAGGCTTCACCGTTAAATCCCCATTGTGGCCTTTGTTTTGCTTCTGACAGTAATGAGTAATTAGTTTCTTCTCATTTTCCCGTCACGGAGTATCTTAATGCGACTATCGCCGCAATCAGTCTATGCCTCACTGTCACTTCCACAAAATCTTCGCACGTCACGCCCTTCGCACTTCGTTAAAGTACTTGCGTTAGGGTTGTCCTGCCTGACTGTACCCTTCGTACAAGCCGCGAGCGTAGCACCGGCCCAACCGGGCAGCGTGGCGCTGGAGAAAATCGCTGCGCAGGGCGTGTCAGATTTACAAAGTGCAGAGGCATTAGTTGAAGATTTAGCGGCTTCGAAGCGCTACGGACGGATGCTGAATCTGCTCAAGCAGGACTACAACGACGAGTCCGGTGAGATTTTAATGATGATGAGTCACGGCGAGTCACTGGAAAACGCGACATTGAAGTTAGCCAAAAGAGCTGGATCTGAAACCGCGATGGGCCATGTGGTCAAATCGGCATTTATCCTGTTTCCCCTTAATCAGGCTGACTTATACCATTATTTGCAACAACACCTGGGGATACGGGATACGCTGCTGAACAAGTGGGCAGAAAATTCCGGGGTCCTTACTGAACCGACTATGCCGGCACCGGATGATAAAGGTCTGTTTATCCAGCCACTCATTGAGTCAGCCAGTATATCTGTATTTGATGTCACCGCTGACACCCGCGCAGAATTACTTTATCGCCGCTCAGGTGCTGAACAATGGCAGCAGGCAAGGGATTTAAGTTTCGAGCCGGTCAACGGGATCCTGACCGGGCCGGTTGTGTATCTTGAGGCCGGTACGGCGTACGATGTGAAGGTAGTTCTGCATGCTCCTCAGCAGCCTGTCAGGGAAATTGAAAGCCGGTTTACCACCCGCGCGGATAAACCTGTGATTGACCCGGATAAGGTATATAAACTCTCCGACATTTATAAAGGGGGCATGCTGGATCTTGAAGCGCTGGGCATTGAAGGCAGCAAAGACGGGTACGCCAAAATTGTGGGGGACGCCGGCACAGTTATTACCCCTGACGATTCAGATAAATACGCCATTTTTACCGGCGACAACAGCTATATCTACTTTGAGAACATCACCATAGAAGGCGCGAGAGTGCATGCTATTTATGGTGAAAAAGGCCATGATATCTGGATAAACCAGTGTGATATTTCCGGCTGGGGCCGGGCGCCTAACGTCATGAAAAAAGGCATTGCCTATGAAATGGAAGATGCCGGCCCGATTAACTATGACTCAGCCATTTACTTTCGTCAGTCCGGCGTGATCACGGTGGAAAACTGTCACGTGCACGATCCCCGCGCCATTGCCAATGACTGGTCTTATGGTCACCCGAAAGGACCCAACGCGTTTCTTGCACACGCAAACCATCCTGATCCGCAATTTAAAGGCCAGGTGATTGTTCGTAACAATCACTTCACCGGTACGGCAGACCACCGTTTAAATGATGTGATTGAAGGGCGCAAGAATGCAGAGCCTCTTGGCGGTTTTGTCCGTGACTCGGCGATTTATAACAATGTACTGGCATATTCCAACGATGATGCCATTGAAGTGGACGGCGGCCAGCAGAATGTACTGGTTTACAACAACGACATTTCACACACTTACTCGGGGATAAGTATTACGCCGGTCCGCGTTGGCCCGGGCTTTGTGTTCAATAATTATATCCATGATTTGGGCGACTTACGGGGAAAACAGTGGGCATCAATCAAGATGGGTGGCCTGCTCACCAGCCCGCTGGGACAAAGCATTATTTTGCATAATCTGATCACCACAAAACGTAACGGATTAACCGCTTCGCGGTTTAAGGACGACAACACTTTCTGGACGCAGGTACAGAATAATGTGGTAATAAATCAAAAAGACGCGAACCGTTCAGGCTTTGCCGTTTTCGATCCGCAGGGCTATCCGGGATCAGAATATATCAACAATTACTTCTATAACCTTTCTGCGGGCAAGCCGAAAATTCAGGCGAATATTACCGTGCCCTATGAATTTGATGAGGCTAAACTGAATCAGCAAATCGCAGAAGCTTTATTTATAAAAGGCAAAACCGTATTGCTCCCAAATTCTGACAAATACCGTATAAACAACTTCACCAGACTCAATGAAGACGGCACACAAGCAATCTACGGAATTATTGAGTAACAATTAAATAAGCAACATCAAGTGCAGTAACAAGGACGTCAGTCTCTATGTCGTTGAAAGCCAAGTCCCTTAAGGGCGCGTTTTTTAATTTATCCGCGAATGGCGCAGGCCAGCTGGTAAATTTTGTCGTCTACGCCATCATGGCGCGTATTCTGGGCGTTGAAGAGTTCGGTCTGGTGGCTATTTGTCTGATGGTCACCGATTTCTGTAACCTGTTCGTCACCGTGGGCGTATCGCAAAACCTCATTCAGCGAAAAGAATGGGACAACAACTTCGCCAGTTTATCCTTCTGGTTTTTGATGGGTGTGTCACTGGTCATCGCAATTTTGATGTTCGCCGTAGCAGTGCCCGTTGCCTGGTACACCTATTCAGAACTCGCCGCTCAACTTATTGCGGCGCTGGCAATTATTCCGCTGGCCAACGGTTTGCGCCTGGTCCATAAAGCAAAAATGGAAAGGGACTTTGCCAACAAACGGCTGGCAGCCTACGACACAGCGGGCGTGCTGGTTGGTGGTGTAGTGTCTGTCGCTACGGCATTAACCGGTTTCGGCGCATGGGCGATTATTTTCGGCAAAGTTGTTCAGGCATTCGTTTCCACGGCCCTGACCTGGCACGGTTCGGATTTCCGTCCCGGTAAGGTAGAAGATAAGTCCCATCTGCCTGAAATCATCCACTTTGCGAAACCGCTGATCGCCATGTCTTTCATGAATTTCTTCTCCCAGCGTACATCAAACATCGTTATTGCTGCCTTTCTCGGGGCCGCCACCTTCGCCTACACCTCTGTGGCAAGACAAGGGTTTTCAGTATTAAATAACCTCACTTTCCAGCCACTGAACAGAATTGCCCTGGCCGGCCTGGCAAGGGTTGAAGACGACAAACTACCGGCGACCTTCGCCCGTGTGGTCAGTATGACCGCCATCTTTGTTACACCGGTGTACTTCGGCGTCGGTGCAATCGCTCATCCGTTTATTGATGTGGTGTTCGGTGATAAATGGACTGACAGCGCATACTTATTGTCTATTCTGGCGCTGCAAACGCCCTGTAACGTGATGGCGTACTACCTGCCTAACTTGCTGATTGCAAGAGGCTTACCGGCTCAGGCATTTAAACTTAACCTGATAAACCTGACGTTTAACTTCCTGTTTCCGTTAGCTGCTGTTCCCTGGGGTCTGTATGCAGTGATCACCGCGCTGGTTATTGCCAACTTTGTCACCCTGGTGCTGAAATTCATGCTGGTGAAAAAATCACTGAACATTACTCTCACTGACGCATTCAGAGAGACCTGGATGTTCACCCTTACCGGTACAGTTATGTTCTGCGTAGTGTTGTATGTCGAGCGCAATCACTTACTGGGACTGGATAATGTATTTCTTGAGCTCCCCGCTCTGGTTGGCCTTGGCGCACTGATTTATTGCGGCAGCCTGCTACTGTTTTTCCGCAAGAAGACTCTGGCCATTGCGAAAGAATTTAAATCAGGAAAGAAAAAGAAGAAGGTATAGCTGGTTTATCCTGCCGGATTGACCGACAGCCATGCTGAGAGATTTGCTAAGCGCAATCTCTCGGCATGTTTGAGGGACTGACCATGGCGGCTTCAGACTTGTGTACCGGCACATCGACTTTTCCACTGGCAATCACTTCACCCAGTTGCCATAACCGCCATTCTCCCCGTTCATAGATATCCCAGGTTTCATCGTGAGTCAGCGGTTCTGTTGCGATAACACTGACCACGTCTGCCGGCGTGGTTTCAGAAGCAAAATCCACTTCCACCTCCACATCTTTCAGACAGGCCGGTCCGAATGGCGCACGGCGGGTAATGCTGGCCAGTTTGGTACTGCAAAAGGTAAACAGCCAGTCACCGTTACTCAGCAAGCAGTTAAACACGCCCTGCTCTGCATATTCTTTTGACAGGGCCACCAGCGAAGAGGCCAGTTGCTCAGGCATAGCATCGCGGGGCAAAGTCTGACGGATTTGATTCATTAAATCGCAGAACAGCTCTTCACTGTCTGTGTCACCGATAGCTTCGTACATGCCGGCTCTGCGGGTAAACCCGGGGATCTGGCCATTATGGGCAAACACCCAGCAACGCCCCCACAATTCACGGGTAAACGGATGCGTATTAGAAAGGTTGATGTTACCCACATTCGCCTGCCGGATATGGCAGATTGCCGTTTTACTCTTTATCGGTAATTTTGAAACGAATTCAGCGATTTGAGAAGTCGCGCAGGGTTCCGGATCGTGGAAAAGCCGGACGCCCTTTCCTTCATAAAAAGCGACACCCCAGCCATCTTTGTGAGGACCGGTTTCCCCTCCCCTGCGGGTCAGGCCGGTAAAACTGAAACATAAATCGGTTGGCGTATTGGCACTCATGCCAAGGAGTTCGCACACAATGCATTCCTTACAACATTACCTGTTGCAGGAGCATAGCCAAAACCCCGTTGCTATTCAAATTAACAACGGGGCGTGCTGAGCGTTTATTACGTGCTGGTAACGACTTATGCGCCCCAGAGATCGAAGGGGAAAGCCTGATAAAGCTTATCTGTGATTGCGGTGAAATCCGGTGGCGCAGGTAAATCCATAGAGATGCCTTCCGCCAGGCTGGTCACTTTAGGAATTTCAGTACGCCCTGTGCCCTGATAATAATCTTCATACTTAAACATCGACTCGCCGCTGCCGGAATCGTAAAAGATAGCAGGCACGCCGTATGCTTCGGCAATGATGACACCATGTAACGAACTGGAAATAACCCGTTTACTGTTCACAATAGCTTCAATGAACGAGCCGGGATACTGCATGGGTGTAACCAGATCCTTCTCATAGCCTTCGTACTGCGCCATATCATCGTTCATGTGGTTGATAATGATGTAGTCTTTTTTGTGCGCCTTTTCCATCAGGTGCTTTGAATAAAAATGGGGAAGCAGTAACGCCGGGTCACCGTAAACTTCCGGCACACTGATGCCGCGGTTCATAAGATATTCACGGGTAAGGGGGCCACGCACAGCACGGACGTCGAGGTTATCAAACTGAATGACCTTATCGCCCATTTTTTTGTTATAACCTGTGCCCCACAATGTATCTCCGTCCCGCGCAAAATGCAGAACAGAGCCCACACTGACCAGCTTGGTTGAGGGATCCAGTTTGTCTTTGATGAGCTTTCCTTTCATAGCGAGTACGCGCTTTACCAGATCGTAAGCCACATAATCGCCGATATTTGGCCGGTCATCTTTCTTCGACTGCCACCAGTACACCCGCTTTTTCTCTTCTGCCAGTGCCTGTTTTTCTGCCCATTGATTTAACATAGTTTTCCTTTAATACTCACGGCGGATTACGCCGTCGTTCCACTCTTTATCTGGCTCAGAACCTGTCTGATTCAGGATAATTTTTTCGACAACTTGTGCCAGAAACTTTCACGGTTAAAACGTAACAGTTCGTCGTCGCCGTTAAACTCCTGCTGAAACCGTACCTGCCACTGCTTGTTTAAAATGTTACTTTGCTTTTTGGTCACCGGCGTTGGCGGAATACGGTGACTCTCCACCGCCAAATCCATAAAGTCAGCAATTCGGAGTACAGAATTAGCGGTGTTGGCTTTGACATCTGCAAAATTCAATTCCATATATTTGCTGCCGGTTGCCGCCAGGGTATATCGCCAGGACGCATTTTCCAGGCTGACGCGGCGCAGGCCTGCTTCAATATCTTCAAAGTTGTATTCCGGATCTGCCGCCGGCTTTCCCTGCTGTGATATCCAGGACCCGGTTTGTCTGGCTACTGCCAGCGATACAGCCTGAGCCATCACATCTTGGCGGGTAAGCAACACAAAATGCGGATTCGGCAGCATTTTGCACATCGCTTTGAATCCGCCGAACTCTTCGATATGGGAATAGTGCACTTTGATACCGAACACGCCGTTCGGGGATGTCCGCCGCGCCCTGAGCTCATCAAGCACTTCCGGCAAAGTTTTGCGATTGAGACGCAGTTTCCATTCGTCGAGGTTTTTTCTGTTCACGTATTCAAGGGGAAAGCCAAAAGCACCGGTTTCATGAAGAACATGTCCAAGCATATGACTGCCTGAGCGCACGGTTGATGCAATCACCAGTGTTTTTTGGGTTTCCGTCTGATGAGGGAAGTCGTGTTCTGAAGAAAACTGATCCTGATAGAGTTCCATGATTCTTCTCCTGTAATGAGGGTCCGTAACCCTAACTGACCCGCTGTCGCACTTTTTTTACCGTTACCGCAGCCAGGTGGTTCAATGTCACAGACAAACCGGCAATGTGAACAGACTTCATCACCCATTTAAGCTTGTCTTTTTTGAGTGGCAAATACACCAGCAATTGAGCAGCCACCCGTTTACGGTAATTCCCGTCTCCGAGAAACTGGCGGTGTTTGTCTGCTGAGCGCAGGCGCACCACCGCTTCGTCCGGCGTCATTTTCGCTACTTTGGCGCCGATGCCATCCATGTTCATGAAGCGGTATAAGAAGATGGGCTTGGGAATATTCCATAATGAATAGCCCAGCTCTGAAAGCCTCACGTACATATCCCAGTCCTGCCCGTTGGGCAGGGTTTCATCGAAACGTTCCTTCAGAGCGATATCACGTTTCACACTGAAACCACTCATACCGCAATATTGATTCCCAGTGCGGAGTACTTCGCGCTCTACCCGTCTTGAAGGCTGCACGAACAGTTGCTCACCACCTAAAACCTGATAACCGCTGACCACAGCGTCCGCGCCGTTGTCGTAAGCTTTTTTGTGTTCCCACAAATATTCCGGCAACCATATGTCGTCGTCATCGAGAAAGGCGATGTAATCACCTTTTGCGCTGTCTACTCCAATGTTACGAGCCTTGTTCGCACCCGATGATTCTTTCAAAAAGTGATAGTGGAAGTTCGGCTTTTCTGAAAATTCAGTGAGAATGTCATCATATGGCAAGGAAGATGCATCATTCACTACAATCACCTCAAGCGGCTGCTCAACTTGTGCATATACACCGTCCAGCGCTTCTTTGAGTTCTGCAGGTCGATTGAATGTTGTAATAACAACGCTGAATTTGTCGCTCATTGGTATCCCTGTGAGTTGCAATCCGAATAGGAAGTCTGCGTAGATTTCCCGAACATGAATATGATGGAGCAAGAATCATGCAAGAAATCTTAAAGCAGCAATCAGAGAAGTATCTCGCCCGATATCCGAAAATCTTTTTTTGCCACGTTCCTAAGTGTGCCGGCGTCTCTCTGTCTAATGCCATCTATCAGTCTGTCTATCCATCACTGCTGAAAGCAACCCGCTTCACCGGCCATATTGATCTCAGAGCCAGCAGGGAGTGCGAGAAGTTACTGGGAGTGGACATGATGACTGCAAGGGAAACCCAGTTAACTTTCCAACTCAGCAGTAAACACCAGGTATTTACTACCGGCCATTGTGTGGCGCGCCCTGAGGTAGTCAGTAACTTTTACAAAGACTGGCACTTTTTGACGATACTCAGAAAGCCTGCAGACCGCTTTATTTCTGAATATGTATACAACCGCTTTAAAGAATCGGAATGGCAGAAAAACGAAACTGACATCGAAGAATATCTGCAGTCAGAAAAGGCGCTTAACTCGGCAGTCACCTATGCCCGCTATTTTTCCGGATACCGCAATGCCGCTGACATTATGGCGAATACAGATGATGTGATTGCTAAAGCTGTTGCAAATTTGCGTCATTTCTCGGTGTACGGCACGCTGGAGCAAATGGATAAATGGCAGGAAGATTTTAATCAGCGCTTCAGCACCCGTATCAATATTGCCAGCAAAAATACCAGCCCGAATCGTGGTGCCTCATCAGCCATTACCAGTAACCCGAAATTAATGGGCGTTATTACAGAGCTGAACCGCGTTGACCAGGCCATTTATGATGCTGTGTATGCGATGGTGAATGACAAACAAACCTTGCAGGCCAGAGCAAGCTGATTTTTGGCTGCAACGAAAAAGCCCTGCTACGACGCAGGGCTTTTTGTTATGAAACTGCAGGAGATAATCAGGTAGTCAGTACTACCCGCCAGGATTCTCTGATAGCTTCCTCACCGTAGCGGTCTACAGCTTGATTCACTACCACACTGGAATCAACGTACTCCAGATTTGCCAGTTGGGTTTCCAGATTATCCGGTTCAATAATTTTAACGAAAGGAAACTCTCTGGCCTTCATTCGCGCGAAGGCGGAATCGAAACACAGAACATTAGCGCCTAAACTCATAGCCATGTAAAAGGTGCCGGAGGATATCATCGCGTTATCATCGTGGGCCATGATAACAAAGCGCGTGTCAGACACCGCGTCTTCCAGCGTTTCTTCTTTTACAAATTCATTATTCCAGTCCACCTGCAAACCTCTCTGGTCAATAATACTGTACAACCTGGCTGCATATTCCTTGTCGGAACAAAAGCCCATCACCTGCAATTTTTGATTCAGCGGCCATACCTCTAACAGTTTATCGAGGCGCTTGTAGGGCTTAATTGATCCAAAGTACAGAAAATCTATACCTTTTTGGGTATCTCCGATGGCCTCAAAGAATTGAAATAAATCCCTGTCGTTAAAATAAAGCGGGTGCTTCACCACGCTTGATTCTATTCTGTCGGTCATTTCAAGGGTGACAACACGGTCCGCAATAAGCGTCAACAGCTTCAATATGAATGTGTAAAGGGCAGAGTGAGTACTTACATTGTGAGGCTTGTAGTTGTGACGTACCCAAATTACTTTGCTACTGAACAAGGGGATGGAACAGACAGTAAGAAAGAATGCGAGGAGGAAGGCCCAGCGTTTGGGCCCGCTCATGCCCTTGCGAAAGGGCTGATCTTCATACCAGTTTAATACCAGCCAGTTTTCCTTTCTGCTGAACAGGTTTGCCGGACGGAAGAGGTGTTTGAACGGCCGGATATCATATCCCAGCTCGCTGAACGCCCCTTTTATCCTGTCGACAAACCCGTTGCTATGTACAAAAGGATACAGAAACAGCTTACGTCTTTCAGTCATCAGGCCGCCGTGCGTGGTTGAACAGGAATGCCCATAGCAAGGTTATTCGCAATCACGTAAGTATCATCAGAGATGGCATCCCAGTTGAAGGTGTTCAGGAACGCTTCTTTATTAATAGCCAGCTTCATATCATCCACGTGGGTGATTTTGTAGGCCAGCGCGTCAGTATCGCCAACCTTGAAGTAAGCATCTTCCGGCAAACCGATATCAGTGTTCGGTGTAATATCACTGATTAACACTTCTGTACCGGCACTGATGGCTTCCAGTGCAACGATAGGCAAGCCTTCGTGGTAAGACGGTAATACAAACACCCGGGCGAACTTATACAACGCGTTCAGTTCATCCCCCTGACGGCGGCCGGCAAAAATAATTTTATCGCTGGCCTGTTTTTTCAGTTTCATAGAGTATTCATCTTCGTGGTCTGCACCACCTACAATGACCAGTTTCAAATCTGTGTCAGATTTTTTGTAAGCTTCGACTAAGTCGTGAAAGCCTTTCTCAGGAACGAGGCGACCAACAGTAAGTACATACTTACCCGGTTCAATACCTAGATCCTTTGGCAATGCTTCAGCACCCATCTGAGTATCCATATCGGTTTTAGCACCGTTGGGTACGAACAGGATACGGTTCGATTTACCGGAGAAACGGTTCTTCAGCACGCCGGTGAGAGAACGGCCAACCACAATGGCGCGGTCTGAGAATTTCACTGCCATGGTTTCACCAAACTTCAAAATATTTTTGGCAAACTGATTCCATTTCTGTCTGTCATAGTCAGCGCCATGGTGAGTTACCATAACCTGCATACCCAGCAGCTTCGCCAGTGGTGTAAACAGAGCCGGCCCGATACCGTGGATATGTAATACATCCGGCTTCACCACGAAGCGGGCGTAAAAAATAGCCAGGAAGGTGTGTAAAAATGTCTCGATGAACTTATGCTTCAAAGTCCACACAGAACGCAGTTTTACGCCTTTGTATTCTTCAACAGATTGATCCACATACGGTGAGCGGCAAATCACAGTGACATCCATGCCCGATTTGACCAGCCGCGGATACAGTTGCTGGCAATGAGATTCAATTCCGCCCATTACGTCGGGAATTCCTCTTAGTCCTACGGCACATAGTTTCATAACTTTCTCCAAAATCTCAGGACAAACCTGAGTTAAAATCAATTCGCCAAACGAGACGCAAAGGCAGGTGAGTCAAACCATGCATTGCGAGGTAATTTCACCGGTCCGATGGCGTTGCCAATTAAGATGGCAAATAAAATCAACCCCTCGATATTCCAAAGAGGCATGGTGGCGAAGTTCATAATCAAAAATCCCACCATTGATGAACAAAGCATCCAGGCAAACTGCTTGTTCTTAATCCTCATCGCCTGCACTACAAAGCTGGCAGCAGCGAAGAGGAATGTGAGCAGACCAATCAGGCCATACTCATACAAATACGATACGTAGGTGTTGTGTGCGTATTTCGGGAATACGCCGGACCATGATTCAGGGCCCCACCCCACCAGCTGATGTACAAATGAACCGTTCACATACTCATAGATATACAAACTCCAGAGGTACACCCGGGCAGAGAAAATGTCTTTTTCAGCCTCGGAGTAGTAGAACGGTGCCTTGATCAGATCGTCGATACTGGTCAGGAATACAAATACATCAGCAAAACGGTCCTGCATGGTGTACGAGGCCATGAGGAACAACATGCCCATGCCGAAGAACGCGGCAAAGAAAAACACAGTCTGGTAACGCGGTGCGATTTTTGATGACATTGCGGTGTAAGCAAAAATGGCAGCCAGCGGTAATATCGCCAGAACCGAGGTGCGGTAGTTCACCAACACCAGTACTACACAACCTAATGCAAACAGCGCGCCACGAAATCGTATCGCGCCCGGAGACAACAAACCCACCACTAAAATGAACCCGGCGATGATCATCGAAAACGCCGCTTCGTGGTTATAACCCCCGATATAGCTGGCTGAACCATCGGCTTCAGTGGCTTTCACCTCACCCAGCAGCACTGACATCACAGCGAGAGAAACAGGTAAAAAGAAGCTCACCAGCAGTTTCTTTAATACAAAATCTTTGTCAGTTTTTCTTATCGCCATGAACATTGCACACGCTATTGATAAGAAAAACATCCACTTAACCATTACGTTGATCAGGCCGCTTACTCCGCCGTTAATCACTCCGCTGGCTACCACAGCAACAAAGAAAGCGTAAAGGGGCAGCAAAACACGCAACTGGTACACTTTTGGCGGCAGCATCAGTAAACCGGTTGCAGCAATGCCGATTGAAGCCAGGGCATTAATAGAAAATCCGGCAATAAGCGGGTCATAAGTGATTTGATGGAACGCGGAAAGGAAAAAGCGTAACCAAATTGCGACAACTACAAAGGCAAGATACTTATTACAGTGCTGACGAATTGTCTGCCAGACCAGCCAGGCGCTGATAAGGCTGAACAGTAATTTAACGGCCAGAAACATGTTCAGTCTCCGGCTGTGATTGTTGTAATTTAAGGGCTTTAAGCAGTTTTTCGCGGAACACGGCATTACTGAATGTAGCGGCACGTTCAGCACTTCGCTGTTCGTAACGCTGTTTGTTTTCGTCCCGCGACATATAATCCAGAGCACCGGCAACGCCTGATACACTGTTTACTTCACAAATACAGCCGTATGACTGAGCTTCAAATCCTGATACGTTGTACGGATACTCACCGGTAAGAATTTCAGCAGGACCGGACTCACAGTTGGTCGCCACCACGGCCTTGCCCAGGCACATAGCTTCAGCAATGGCGTTGGGGAAACCTTCAGCGTTCGACGTCGACACAAAAAAATCTGCGCCTTTGATATAAGGATACGGATTGGACTTAAAGCCCAATAAATGCAGGCGCCCGCTTAACCCTAAAGACTCAGCCCGTTGCAATAAGGCCTGCTTTTCCTCTCCCTGTCCGAGAATAACGATGTCGTGTCCGACAGAAGATGCCGCTACGGCTTGCAGCAGCAAATCAAAATTCTTATTGCGAACCAGTCTGCCAGTGCCAATGATGTAGGGCTTTGACGGTAAATCATCCACCGGTTGTTGTGCCATGGCGCTGATGTTAGCCATGTTGTACGGGTTGTAGATAGTTTTAATCCGTTCCCGCTTTACCGAAAAGTTTTCGATAAGGTCAGCTTTTACGCCTTCGCTCACAGCAATTACGCAATCAGCAGAAGGATATGTCGCTTTCACCAGGCAACGGGAGATAAAATCTTTGAGGCCACCGGACAGGTGACTGGATGTATTTACCCGTTCGCTGATCACAGCGCGATACCCCAGGCGTTTAGCCAGAGAGACATTAAGCATATTGGCGCGGGTTAAAAAACTTACGCAGGTATGCGGCGCTATTTTTTCCAGCGCTTTTTTCAGTGCGCTGTAGCCACTGTGCAAACTACCTTTCGTATCGAGTACGACCTGATTCACATACTCAGGACACTGCTGTTCCTGCGGCAAATCATCAAGCAGTATTAAATGCACGTTATAGCCAGCGCTCTGAAAATCCGCTTCCATGATAGTCAACAACTTACACATCACCCGCTCAGCTCCACCGCCTTCGAGGGAGTTGATAATAAACGCGATGTTGTGTTTTGCCTGTTGCATGTGCTTTTCCCTGCTGGTCACTTCCGACACATATTTAAATGCGATATACAGGGTCTATTCAGCTTTTATGCCAGATCGTAAAATAATGTACGGGCTTTATGTCTGGCTGAAAGAATATCTAAATCCGATGTTCTCTACTTCTACACCAGCCAAGATTAACCAACTGATTTTAAATCAGTTTTAAAGTTTGGCGTGAATTTATTTTATGCTTGCAGACGGATTAAAGATCCATGCACCAAACCCAAAATTACAACTTTAGTATAAGAAATGGCATTTCAGATCTGAATGACTGTTGCTGTGAAGCAACATTTACGCTGTTGATGGCAATTTATTCCCTGTCACATAAATTTCCTCTGCCCGGATCTCAGTACTTCCTGAAGCAGAGCACATTTATACCGGCTGTCTTTTTGAGTTAAGATGACGGAAAGCCACATCACCGGAAGATTATTTGCCGTGGATAACACACCTCATCCTGTCCATGAGTCACAACTGATCCAAAAACTACTCAGTAAGATGCCCCCGGATATTGCCGAATCTTTTTCAGAAGAACAGCTGATAGCCATGAACAAAGCGATTGGCGGGCGCAGCTGGGCCAGACATAAACTGGATGTCCGGGGCACAATCAATATATGGCGGACGAGTTTCTACTTTGTAGTGCTGGCCGGCAAGAACCGCCGCGAATTGTCCCGGCTTGAGCAGCAGGTTGGACGGGCGACAATGGCTCTGATGTTTGCTCTGTTCATTACATTCAGTGTTCTGAGCGGGCTGCTCATCCTTTATCTGATCAAATCAGCACTGGGAATTAACTTGTTTGAAAACTTTTCGCTGGGGATATGGAGCTGGTTTAAAGCTAACATTCTTAATTAGAGGCTTAACAATACAAAACCCGCCGGATGGCGGGTTTGTTATTAATATTGTATCCGTCACGCAGTTGCACCTGCTGCAATGATATCGCCGGGCGTGGTTTTGAACAGAGTATTCGCCACCTCCTCAGAAGCCAGCTCACTGACCACCGCAAAAGCCTCACCCATATCATTAGGACGACGTTTGGTATCATGGGTGTCCGATGCCACCAGATCAATCTGATTATCCCGCAACATGTCTTTGGCAATCTTTTCTACATGCTCACCGAAGCGTCCGGTGAATGCCCCGGCCGTCACTTGTAGTAAACACCCCTGATTGCGCAGCCACTGGATCTTCTCCGGACGCTTCCATACGTCACGGTTGCGCTCCGGATGAGGGATTAAAGGTTGCACGCCTGCATTCAGTAACCAGCGAAATAATTGATCGAGTCCTGCCGGCATGTTGCTGTGAGGCATTTCCAGCAGTAGTACTTTTTTACCACGGTATTCACCCAGAAAAGGTAGTTTATCCTCCCTGAACCACACCGGCACCATTTCGTTTATCCGCACTTCCCCTGCACGGGATAAAGACAAGGGGATCCCTGCTTTATCGACAGCGTCTTTCAGGGCACTGAATCCTGTGGCAATAATTTCGGGGGTATTGTCAAAAGTGCCCCAGTGAACATGCGGTGTGCATACCAGGTGCGTAACTCCGGCCGCAACAGTCTGCCGCGCCATATCCAGAGCCATGTCCATGTCTCGGGCACCATCATCAATGCCCGGTATTATATGACTGTGTAAATCAATCACAATTTGTCCTCACACTAACTCAGTTAGCATTGTAACCATACTGGTCATAGAAACCACCATAGCGCTCAGACACATCTGATTTTTTAAGATCGACCTGGTTCAATACTACGCCGTCAACACGGTGCCCCACTTGCAGGAACCGGCCCAGACCATTTTTGATCATTTTTTCACTGGTACTGTCAGCACGCACAACATAAATAACCGAGTCACAGCTTTTTGATACAACCATAGCATCAGAAACCGCCTGAGTAGGCGCGGTATCAACAACCACGTATTTGTAGGTTTTCTTAAGATAATTGATCAGTGCTTTAAAGCCGTTACCCGCCAGCAATTCCTGAGGATTCGAAGGAATACTGCCGGCACAAATAATATCAATACCCGATTGCTCGTCATGAACCAGACATTCTTCCAGAGAGTGGGTTTTCATGATCAGGTTAGACAGTCCGGGCTGGTAATTAGGTACATCGAACCGCTTGCCAACGGCCGGACGACGTAAGTCGGCGTCGATAAGAATGGTTTTGTCCAGTTGACCCAGAGCGAAGGACAGGTTGATAGAAACCGTTGTTTTACCTTCTTTCGGCACTGATGACGTCACCAGTATGGCCTGATTCTGCTTCTCAAGATTTATCAGAGATAAACTGGTACGCAGGGTTCTTACCGCCTCGCTGAACTGATGATATTTACCGTCAAAGAAGGCGCGCAGGTCCATGTCTTTACGGCGTTTTACCGAAATAACAGGGATAAGTCCCAACATGCGCTGACCCAATTTCTTCTCAACATCATCCACAGAGCGCACACCGCTGTTCATAGCTTCCAGCACAAAGGCCAGCAGTACGCCAAAACCAAAGCTGGCAATGAATGCCGCCACGATTAACAGCGTTTTATTCGGTGCAGTGGGATTGTTCGGTACCGGAGCAGGATCCAGCACACGGGCATTCGCTGACTCGAAGCCGCCCATCTCACTGGTTTCTTTCAGACGGGTAAACATGGAATTGTACAACTGCTGGTTGATATCCACTTCCCGCTGTAATGCACGCCGTGTATTTTCCAGGTTAGACAACTGACGGTATTCAGATTTAGCCTCTGCAACTTCTTTTTGCAAAGTCACAACCCGTTCCTGTGAAGCACGGTATTGTGTAGTAATACTGGAAATAAGATCGCGGATCTGAGTTTGCAGTGTATCGCGGACGGAATCCAGTTCCGCATTGGCCGCCACCATTTGCGGGTGTTTAGGACCGAATACTTTACTGAGCTCTGATACACGGCTCATGGCTTCCGCCTCCTGACGACGGACGCTTTGAATATTCGGATGATTCAGCACTTCCGGTAAACGGGCCAGCGCACTGTAGTCAGCACCGTTACGCTGAGTTTGTTCATAAATCGTTCTGTTCTGCTTTAACGTAGTTTCAGCTTTCAGCAATTGATTACTGAGTTGCTCAAGCTCTTCCGCTGCCAGACCGACAACACCATTGGTAAGATTTACCAGCTGATTTTTTTCATAAAAGTCAGATAAGTCTTTCTCAGCAGAAGTAAGCTTATCACGCAGGCCTTCCATACTTTCAGTCAGAAAAGAAGTTGCTTTGGTGGTCATTTCCACTTTGGCCTGCAGATAGTTCTCTACATACACATCGCCCATCGTAGTGGCAATGGCGGCAGCCAGACGCGGAGAATCACTGGTCGCAGTAATATTGATGACCTGTGTATTTTCTACCAGTGACACATTAATAGACTTCATCAGTTTATTGATTGCTGCCTGGCGACGCTTTTCTTCCCGCTCGCTTTCGGTTAACTCAGTTTTGGGCGCTTTTTCAATGAAAGGCAAATTAGCGAAAAGCCAGGCTTTCGCTTCTTTAATAAGTGAGATTTCCCCGTCGGAAGGCGGCATAAATACCGGATCATTCGCGAGATCCAGCTCATCCACAGCACGGGCTGCAACCTGCCGGGACTGGATAATTTGATACTGGGTGCGCATGTAGTCTTTGCGGGTAGTGTCAGACTTGTACACTTCCTCAATAGACATCACGTTGGCCGGTTGCGATTCAATCAGCAAACTGGCTGTGGCAGAGTAAATAGGGGTCATTTTCATCACCACTATTGCCACCAGCGCAGTAAAGACAATCGCCAGCGTAATGATGCGACCAAAATAACGTTTAAATACCTGCCAGTAGTGCGCAAAGTCGATGGTTTCATCATCCAGGATGTTCGCTTGCAGCGAGTCCTTCATTTTCAACGACATACTCTATCCTTTAATTCCATTAATCTTCCCGGTGTCAGCGGGGCTGCAAAATACACTACGCTCAGAAAAAACGTTGCGGAATGGTGATGATGTCACCCGGTTGAATCATGTGACTTACGTTTACCTCAAGGGTATCCTGGCCACTTTCCTGCTCGCGGACAATCTGAATGTCTGAACGGGACGCCCGTTCCGTATACCCGCCGGCTAAGGCTGCGGCTTTGTTCACAGTTAAACCCGGCTGATAGGGATAACCGCCGGGATGTTTGACTTCACCATCAATGAAAAACGGGCGGTATTCAACAATAGACACGGCCACGGAAGGATTAACAAGATAATCCCCCTCCAGACCGGTATAAATCAGTTTTTCTACTTCAGAAAGTGTCAGCCCGACAAGCTTTAACTCACCAAGAAACGGATAGTTAATCTTACCTACGTCAGGCAGACGGGTTTCCATCGACAAATCACTTTGACCAAACACATTGATCAGCACTTTGTCACCAACACCCAGGCGATAGGAACTCATACTTGCATTTCCTTCCTGCGCGCCGGCAACACATGCCATGGTCAGCAGAATTAAAGTGGCAAATATCCTTTTCGCATTTGTCATCATTACAAGGTTACCTTTGCTGTTAAACCGTAAACGTTTCTGTCGAACTCAATATCGCTGCGGTTACTTTCACGATCGTTCATTGAGTAGTAAAGACCGAACGTCAACCAGCGACGAAACTCGTAATCAGCCGCTAATGTCAGTTTTTTTGTATCGTCTTCACGTAAGTCTTCTACGTCGCCAACGTAATCATCGTTCATTAATGCCATGGTGGCGGTAGTCGAAAAGCGTTGAACCCAACTATGCTCCCAGCTGATAGCATAGTCTGTGCCACGAATGTAATCCGCACCGGTGGTATTTGTTTCACGGGTGTCCTGTTTTGTGCTGACCGTAAATTCTGAGTAGGAGTATGGCAGCCAGCTCATTCCGACTTCCCATGCCAGACCGGAGAAGTCATCACGGCTTGCGGCATCAAAGGATTTCTCTTTGTAGCCAACCTTGGCATAGCTTTGCGTTACCGCGTTAACATCCCAGCTGAAGCCTGCCAGCAGACGATTCTCAATGCTATCCAGTGGATTGGCCGGGTTTGCATCATAGTCATAACGTATTTCGTTGCGGTCAGCGTCCAGTAACAAATTCGTCCCGTCGACAATGCGATAAACAAATTCGGCACCGTATTTCGTCGTGCTTCTGTCGCGAATAAGATACAGTTCTGTGTCGCCGTCATAGTCCATGTCTTCGAAGCCTACTGACAGATCAATACGGCCAAAAGCAGACAATGCACCGTAGGAATAAATGGCTCCGATTTCAGAGTTTTTGTAGGTATCCACACTGGTCAGTTCGTTACCAAAACCGTTCGAATATCTGCGGCCACGCTCATCGTGTCCGGCCTCATAGGTGGCAACGCCCTTAAATCTGTTTCTGTCATTAATTTCAAAGTCGCCTTTTAGATGAGCGAAATGGTCGGTGTAGTCATCGGCATCGGTAGAATAATAGTCCCCGCGCTCAAGGCGGTAGCCCATTTCAATGATATGCCCGTTAAACTCAGTGTAAGCATCAATTTTCGGTGAAACGACTGATACCCAGCTGTCTATTTCATCAGCTTCTTCGCTGGCGTAAGTCACGTTATCGATATGAAGAACATCGGTGGTCAGGCCGGGTTTTATATCAAACTTCCCCACCTGAATAGCGCCTTTATCCTGCGCATGGGCAACATTGCCGGCAAATAAGGTGACAAGAATTGCGCCTGAAGTCCGTTTAATCATAGTTTCTCCCGGAGTTTGAGATTGAATAGCTACTCCCTTCCTTTTTTAAGGAGGCGAGCCGGTTCGTCCGGATGAGGCTATGCGATTACTGTGCCATTGCTATCAGTCTATTAGTACTTTTACATTATTTACCATTGTCTTCAAAAAATGTGGAACGGGATCTGCATTAACTCATGCAGGAAACGGTTTTATCTGTGACGTAAATGATATGAGATACCGGTAGTTATCCTGTAACCCATTGATTATCAAAGAACGTCACGATTCGGAGAGACGAAAAATGAAATTCAATTTGCTGCAGAGCCAGACGCTGAATGGCAACGTTACGAGAATGAGCGATGAACGCAGTGGTCTTTCAGGCTCTTATCAAAGTAGCTTTTCTACTATTTACCGGTTAGTCGACCTGACCGCTATCACATTGTGTTTCTATGTCGCGATGTTCTACTACGCCGTGCCTGTGACTACTGGTGCTTTGATCCTCTTATTCATTAATGTTGTGGCATTTCAGGTATCCGCTGAAGCGCTTGATCTGTACCGCTCCTGGCGTTCCAGCAATACCAGCGCAATGATGAAAATGGCAGCCGTTGCCGGTATTATCAGCTTTGTTGCAACACTGGTTTTCGCGTTTGCATTTGCCCACACACTGTCCACCACTGTTGCGGTAACCGGAATGTGGTTCGGCGGCTCGCTAATCACTCTGACAAGCTGGCGTTTTGTGATGCGTCAGTTCCTGTTTAAGGTACGCCGCAGCGGGCTTAACAGCCGCTCAGCAATTATCATTGGTGCCACCGAAGCAGGCTATAATATGGCTGTACAGATGATGGAAAACGATCAGCTCGGTATTCGTTTCGAAGGGGTTTATGATGACCGTCCTCAGGACCGTGTTACCGGTGAATTTCGTAACCAGATCAAGGGCAGCATTGATGAAGCCATTGAGCTGGCGAAGACCCACAAGGTAGATTATATCTATATTGCTTTGCCTACGGCTGCAGAAGATCGCATTAAAGCGATTCTGGAAAAGTGCAGTGATACCACCGCTAACGTGTATCTGATCCCTAACTTCTTTATGTACACACTGCTTAACTCTCGCTGGCAAAGTGTAGGAAATGTTCAGGCTCTGAGTATTTATGACACGCCTTTCCAGGGTGCTAACAACATTCTTAAACGTATTGAAGATGTGGTTGTAAGTATGGGTATTCTTACTGTACTGGCAATTCCCATGCTGTGCATCGCTGCCGCTGTGAAGCTGTCTTCACCGGGTCCTGCTATCTTCCGTCAGAAGCGTTATGGCCTCGATGGTAAAGAAATTACTGTGTATAAGTTCCGCTCCATGTCGACACAGGATAATGGTTCTGTGGTAAAACAAGCGACTAAAAATGATCCCCGGGTCACTAAATTAGGAGCGTTTTTACGCCGTACTTCACTGGATGAATTACCTCAGTTTATCAATGTGTTACAAGGACGGATGTCAATCGTTGGACCACGTCCTCATGCGGTCGCGCACAACGAAGAATACCGCAAACTGATCACGGGTTATATGTTGCGACACAAAGTGCGTCCGGGAATTACCGGCTGGGCTCAGGTCAATGGTCTGCGCGGCGAAACGGACACACTGGATAAAATGGCGAAGCGTGTGGAATATGATCTGGATTATATGCACCGCTGGTCTATCCCGTTTGACTTGAAGATCATTCTGCAAACAGTCACCGGGGGCTTTAGTGATAAAAATGCTTATTAACGCCCGTAAATAAGCACCAGACTGATTAAATAAAAACGCCGCAGCCTGAAAGTTGCGGCGTTTTTTTTTGAGGCGTGTGTAATCTTTGCGTTGCCAGTTGTACGAGTGCTCAACACACTTTTTTAACAACTATTTCATGCCATAACTGTCTTGCAGTTAAAAATCGTAAACATTGGCACTGTTTAGCAGTCCGTCAGTATTCAATTTTTCTTTTACGCAATCTTCAATTTTTGATTTCTTAAACACATACACTTTATCATTCTGTCCTGACTGACCGCCCTGAACAAAACCTTTCAGCACAAAAGTCACATGCTCATCATCGGGTAACGCCCGCATTCCGCCGCCAAAGCGACAAAGCGCTTCCCCTATCCCTGCTTCAAAATTACTCAGAAAGGCTTTTGCTGCTTTCAACTGTGCCTGCTTTCGGGCGTCTGCACTTTCCTGTCTTTGCTGCTCGATACTTTCTCTGCGGGCACGCAGAGAGCCTTCTTTGCTGCTCAGCGCCGCCAGTTCTTTTTCAAGGGTGTCCACTTCATCTTTGATAGCTTTTGCCCGCGCTTTATCAGCCTGTCCGGCTTCAAATTCAAGATCTCTTTTGCGACGCTCAATATCTCTGCGTTCCCAGGCAATTTCCCGTTCTTCACTTCGTAAGTCATACATCTGTTCTGTAGATTCAGCGAAGGCTTCACCAAACCGGGAGGCAGTCTCGTCAGCAAAGGCTTCCCATTCGCGACTTAATTCAATATCGATTTCACCGTTACTGACGATCGCCGGTACATCAGGAACCGGGGGGATGGGAGGAATGCGATCAACAATATCTGTTATACGCGACATCCAGTTACCGTTTCCGGTTGAGGAAACCGTAAATACAACACCTTGCCCTGCCAGATACATAGCATCCAGTGAACGGTAACGTATTCCCTCTGAACGCTGTTGCTGCTTCAGAGAGGTATCGACAATACCTTTCACAATTTCAATTTCTTTAGCCAGCCCGGAATAATTCTCAGCGACTGCAGATCCCGTATGACATACCGCCACTGTCAATACAGCCAGTGTTGAACGGTTAATGATTTTAGCCAGTTTCGTTTTGTTCAGTTTACGCATACCCAAGTCCTCGTATTATTCGGTTACCGGTAAATCCGCGCTGTAGCTATTTTCCATCGCGTTGATTTCCTGTTTAAGATGATTTAACTGGCGGGCCATAAAGCGTTGGTCGTCGTCCCGCTGTTGATTAATAAACTTTACGAATTCAGCAAAATCTTCACGGCGCTCCTGTCTGCCGGACGCCAGTAAATATTGAGTCAGTTGCGCTGAACTCTCTCTTTGCTGGGCAGCCATGGCATCGGCATATTTGCTGAACATCAATTCATTGAGCTTCTGATATTTCTGTAATTTCTCATCGACGATGGCTGCGACTTCGTTTTCTTTGTGAGCCGGCTGACTGAATCCTATCGTCACGCCACCTTCGGATATCTGCAGTTGAAAGCCACTGACAACCATCACCAGGGCAACCAATGACATCGCTACTGACATAGCTGGCAAGCCCTGCCATTGCCACCATCTCTGCTTTTCAGGAGCGGTAAAAGTACTGTCACGGTTCCACTCCGGTACATTCATATTTTCGCCGGTGAGCGTTGCCAGCTCAGTTAAATGCCGTGCAGCGGCAACCCGTTCTGCAAAATCAGTATTTTGCGCGCAGAGTGCCTCAAACTGTTCCTGCTCAGTGTTAGTCAGCGTACCTTCCAGCCACCCTGCCAGCAGTTTTTCCTGTTCATGCTTTTGCATGCTCATCCTCCATCAACACTTTCAGTCTCGTCAGCGCGCTGTATAAGCGCGACTTCACTGTATTTGGTGATAAACCTGTTTGCTGAGCAATCTCATCAAATGTGAATTGCCCGAAAAATTTAAGCTCGACTACTGCCTTCTGAGCCAGAGGCAGGGTTTGCATTGCTTTTAGCAGTGCCTGTCCCGACAGGGTTTCCAGCATGACGGTTTCCGGACAAGGCTGACCACTGTCTGGTTCCGGTATATCCTCAAGCCCCTGCTCAGGCTTTCTTTTGCGATAGAATTCGATACACCGGTAGTGCGCTACCTTAAATAACCAGCCTTTGAAACTGCCCTCCCCGCGGTAGTTTCCGAGGCTTTTAAACACGGACACAAAAATATCCTGCATCAGGTCAGCGGCGTCATCTCTGCTGCCTGTCATACGAACCCCGTAACTGAACACAGCTTTTTCATAGCGTTTAATCAGTGTTATCCACGCCCGCTTCTGCCCTTTCAGCGCGCTGGCCACAAGCTGGTCGTCGTGTTTTTCAAACACGTGTATTCCTTATTACTGTTTAATTGGTTTTCCGGCAGACGGTTATGTCTGCTATGCCGCTTTTTCTCTGAAGCTTACAAGTAAAGTCGGAGTGACACAGAAAATAGTTTGAAGTGTTTTTGAATTTTTTCGAAAAAGGTAGTGGAGAGGATTTTTGACTTATCCGGGAAGGAATTACCGGAGGAGCTGACGGCCTGCAATCATCGTGGTTGCGGGCCGTCCATAAAGTAGAACTATTTTAGTACCGGAACCGGTAATAAAGGTGACAGTACTTCACCAATTCTTCTGAACAAACGCATCCGTGTGGTACCGGAACGCCATACCAGGCCAATCTCCCGGTATGCATTGTCTTCCGCGGGTAATGCCTTCAGTTCGGTATTTTTAATGATATTCTGATTCAGTGCCAGCTCAGGCATGAAGGTATAGCCCAGTTTACTGTTAGCCAGTTGCACCAATGTGTATAAACTGCTGGCGGCCAGACTGCTTACCTGCTCACGATGTTGCAGATTACAGGCGCTTACGGCATGACCGGTCATACAGTGCTCCTGTTGTAACAGGAAAATACTGTTGTTAGGCAGAGTCGTGATATCAAAGGGTTCCGGCAATGTGCTGGCAAGGCTTTCGTGAGCCACCAGATGAAACGGATCATGGCCCAGCACCATCTGCTTGCATCCCGGTGTTTCCATAGGCAACGCAAGGATAAGCAAATCCAGCTGGCCATCAGTGAGTTGCTGAAGCAAGTTGTGGGTTGTGTCTTCCTGAAGCTCCAGACTGATGTCCGGCAGAAATGTTTTGAATGCGCCAATCATGCCTTCAAACATGAAAGGGGCAATGGTGGGGATCACACCCAGCTTCAGCTTACCTTTTTCCCAGTTACCGGCATTCTGCGCAAATTCCACCAGTTCACCGGCTTCCTGCAGCAACACTTTACTGCGCTCAACAATCTCCAGTCCCAGCGAAGTAAAGACAAACGTCTTGTGCTCCCGCTCCAGTAACTGACTGCCAAAGTGCTCTTCCAGATTCTGGATGGCTGTACTCAGTGTCGACTGGCTGACATTACATCGCTG
The DNA here is from genome assembly GCF_984505615.1 of Alteromonas sp. Lineage (NCBI taxonomy): Bacteria > Pseudomonadati > Pseudomonadota > Gammaproteobacteria > Alteromonadales > Alteromonadaceae > Alteromonas > Alteromonas sp. The sequence continues at coordinate 42,605 of NZ_CFHOXV010000019.1, forward strand.
GGCAGCACGGTGAAAATGCTGTTCCTGATGCAAGGTCACCAGATAATGCAGATGTTTCAGGTTAGGCCATTTCATAGTCATAAATCAGATTAGAAAACGATAATTTAATCTAACATAAAGATTAAAAGCACTACAACAATTATCCATGTTTTCTCTGGTTTGAAGCATCTGGTGTGCAGATTGGTGAAATGTATAAAATCCGTCACCAAATATTCATCAACAGGGGCTGATGCGGGATTATTTAAAAACTATAATTAAAAAGATAATGTATAAATGTGATCACAGCAGTTTTGTGCTTCCGGTAATACGTGTCATTTTTTGCCGGAAAAGGAGGGGAATAAATGAAAGGGCAATTTAGTAATATACTGTGCGTGTTGCACGACACACACGGCCAGGACGTGCTGGTAGAACGGGCGATGCAAATTGCAAGCAAGCATAACGCATCACTGACTATCATGCTGGCACTTGAGGCACTTCCCCCTAATGCCCGTATGATTATGCAGTCCTTTGAATACCTGGAGTCAGATTCATCGCTGACTCAGTCTGCACAAAGCTGGCTGGATGAGCAGATTGCGGTGTGGAGTAAACAATACCCGGCCAAAGGCATTGTCAGCACCGGTCACCGGTTTATCAATATTATCCGGCAGGTCGTGTCGGCGGGCCATGATCTGGTTATTAAGCTGAATGAAAACGACGTTGTCAGTAAAATTACCGGCAGTGATGACAGGCACCTGCTGCGCAAGTGCCCCTGCCCTGTCTGGATCATGCACAAAGTACGCACCACATCGCTGCAAAACGTAGTGGCAGCCGTCGATGTAAATTATCATTACCCTCAACACGAAGTGGCTATCCGCAAACAACTGGCTCTGGATATCCTCAATACGGCCTGGCGTGTGGCTGAAGCGGAAAATGCCTCCCTGCATGTTGTGCATGTGTATGACGCGGTGCCTGAAAATATCCTGCGGCAGGGCTTTATCAGCGTTGATGAAGACGCGGTGCAGCACGATTTAAGCAAAATCAAACTGGAGCGTGAAGAAGAGGTCAACCGGTTACTGGGACTGATTGCTCTGGATCACAACGACAAAGCACCAACCATAGCGGAACCTGCCGTTCATCTTGTGCGGGGCTATCCCCGCCGTGACATTGCCGCTACAGCAAATGCATGTAACGCCGACCTAATTGTAATGGGAACATTGTCCCGCCTTGGCGTGCCCGGCTACATCATGGGCGGTACCGCAGAAGAAACCATTGAGCAGATTGATTGCGCGGTGGTGGGCTTAAAGCCTGACGGCTTTGTAACACCGGTGGATGTTGACGGCTAAACCACAACAAGCGGAAGATTTTTGGCCGGATTTGAGCGCCGGCCTGAAACGAAAAAAGCGAAACAGTGACTGTTTCGCTTTTTTTGTTTGTCCGGTTTCAACGGGCTGGCAATCAGCTTTATTGCTTACTCAACGCCAAACCAGGCTTTAAGGCCAAAGAAGCAGATAATCGCCAGAATGGCACCTGCAGGCAGCGTAATAACCCAGGAGACGACGATATTGCGTACGATACCCAGATTAAGCGCTGAAACACCCCGTGCCATACCCACACCTAACACCGCGCCCACCAGGGTTTGCGTAGTGGAGATAGGCAAACCTGTGCCCGAAGCAATAACAACCGTACAGGCAGCAGCAAGCTCTGCAGCAAAGCCACGGCTCGGTGTCAGATGGGTGATCCCCTGACCGATCGTTTTAATAACACGATGACCGAATAACGCCAGGCCAGCCACAATACCTAAACCGCCCAGTGGCAGGATCCATGGCGCAAGCTCTGAGTTTGCGTTAATTTCACCGCCAGAGGTAACCACACTGACGACTGCCGCCAGCGGACCAATGGCATTGGCTACATCATTTGAGCCGTGAGCGAAAGCCATACAACAGGCCGTTACTACCATTAGCATTGCGAATATCTTTTCGATATTGGCACTTTGAATATCAGCACTCTGATTTTCAGAAAATGTCATGCGGGAAATCGCATACCGGCCCAGGCCTGCCAGCATAATGGCAATAACAATGGCCAGCACATATCCCATTTCCGGAGACAGTGTCAGACCAACATGTTTAAGACCTTTCTTGATGGTAACCAGCGACATGACGAAGCCTGCCAGCCCCATGTAAAACGGTACAAAGCGTTTGGCGTTTTTAAACGGCGTGGCCGTATCAAAAATAAGCTTATGTGCACTGATGAAAATAAGATAAGCAATGATGCCGGAAATAGCAGGTGTCACCACCCAGCTACCTACAATGCCGCCCACTTCGCCCCATTCAACGGCATCCATACTTACGCCGGTGGCAGTGAACCCGATGATGGCACCAATGATAGAGTGCGTAGTTGATACAGGCCAGCCTAACCAGGACGCCAGTCCCAGCCAGATACCTGCGGCAAATAACGATGCAATCATCCCCAGAACCAGATAATCCGGCCTGTCGGTGAAGAACATGGGATCGATGATCCCTTTACGAATAGTGCTGGTGACTTCCCCTCCCGCCAGATAAGCTCCGGCAAATTCGAAAATCATCGCAATGATAATTGCTTGCTTGATGGTTAAGGCTTTAGATCCTACCGATGTACCCATTGCATTGGCTACATCATTGGCACCGATCCCCCACGCCATTATAAAGCCGACTACCGCGGCCAGGATAATAAGCGTCATGCCATAACTTTGCAGAAGTTCCACAGGTCTCGCTCCTGGATTATTCGCTGACTAAGCTAGAAAACGCCATTTGGCGCAAAGTAAAGGAGGTTTTATCTTCGCAGTCGAAAATGACAACCGGCGCTAACGGTGTGATATCTGGCATAGATTATTTTTTAAACGTTTCCAATTCGGCTGCGGCGCATGATAACGAAATTCAATCCAATGCAATAGTGTAAATTTGCGGAATAAGTTAAATCGCAATAAAACTACGCGCGTCCGCTTATTTATACACCAAATATTTCAATTTTGTGACAGATCGCCACTAACTCAGGTGCTTTAATTTCTGTTGCATGTTCTCTAACGGTGAATGCCGCACATCGGTTCCCCGCGATAAGTAAACAACATACTCACAAATATTTTTACACCGGTCACCAATCCGTTCCAGAGAACGTAATGCCCACAGTACTTCCAGCCAGTCCTGCATATCGTCAGTACTTTTCTGCATTTCTCCGGTGGTGTATTTCAGCAACTTCTTATATTCCGCATCAATGCGGTTATCCTGCTCATACACTTCCAGCGCAGAATTTTCATTTTGCCGCGCCAGAGCATCGAAGGTACCCCGCATCATTTGTACAACCCGATCACCAATCAGAATCATGCTGCTTTTAATCGTTTCTGAAGCAGGCAGCTTATTTTTCGTTACCAGACGGGCTATTCGTTCTATCTCATCACCCATGCGCTCAATATCGGTAATGGCTTTCGACACCATCATCACCAGCCGTAAATCTGAAGCGGTGGGATGTCTTCTGGCTATGATGCGTAAGCACTCTTCATCAATCTGCATTTCCATGGCATTGATCTTGAGATCATTTAATATGACTTTTTCAGCCAGACCGGCATTATTCTGCTTAATCGCCCGCAGGGTATCCACCAGTTGCAGCTCGACTTCACCTCCCATGGTAAGCACGGAATTTCTGAGGTTCTCCAGCTCAGTATTAAACTTGCCGGAGATATGGGTATTTAACGCAATCTGACGTGGCATGAATATCTCCCGTTAACCATAACGGCCTGTAATGTAATCTTCTGTCTGTTTATGTTCGGGCATGGTAAAGAGCGAATCGCTGTCAGCATATTCAATCAGTTTCCCCTGATGCAAAAATGCTGTGTAATCAGACACCCGCGCAGCCTGTTGCATATTATGGGTGACAATCACAATAGTGCATCGTTTCTTCAGGCCGGCCATCAGCTCTTCAATAAACAGTGTGGTCAGCGGATCCAGTGCCGATGTAGGCTCATCCAGCAACAGGATCTCCGGCTTCAATGCCAGCGCCCTCGCAATGACAAGCCGCTGCTGCTGACCACCGGACAAAATATGTGCTGATTCAAACAGCCGGTCTTTAACTTCTTCCCATAGCGCAGCTTCTTTCAGCGACTGTTCAACAGCATCATCAAGAAAACGTCTAACCCGTATTCCCTGCAAACGCAAACCATAGCAGACATTGTCATAAATACTCATAGGGAACGGATTAGGTCGCTGAAACACCATGCCGACTTTGGTACGGAGCTGAGACACGTTTTCCTTGCGGCCATTAATATCCCGGCCGCCGATGTAAATGCTGCCGTCGTAACGACAGTCAGCAACCAGGTCATTCATCCGGTTGAAAGCGCTGATAAGGGTAGATTTACCGCAACCGCTTTGTCCGATAAATGCCGTTATACGGTTCTTCGGAATGCTCATGCTGATGTCCTGCAGCACATGCTTCTGACCAAAGCGCAGATTAAGATGCTCCACCTTAATGGCCGCATCGTCATCATTCAGGTGATGGACATCCAGCGTTTCATGTTCAAATAACTTCAGCATAATCAGCTCGCTAAGTACCGTTTTCTTAACCGTGCTCTGAGTAACACCGCCAGAATATTAAGGATGAGCACCACCAGCAATAACAGCAAACAGGTGGCGAACATCATGGAAGCCCCTTCTGCGTCAGTCTGGCTGTGGAAAGCACCGTCGTATATAAGCACACCCAGATGCATAAATTGCCTTTCCAGATGGAGATAGGGAAACTCGCCGTCAAAAGGTAAGTTCGGCGCAAACTTCACAGCCCCCACCAGCATCAGTGGTGCAACTTCGCCGGCAGCCCGCGCAATCGCAAGGATGACACCGGTCATGATGCCGGGCGAAGCCATGGGCAATACAGTATGCATAATGGTTTCCGCCTTCGTCGCTCCCAGGGCGTAGCTTCCCGCCCGTAATCCCCGCGGTACCCTCCGCAACCCCTCTTCGGTGGCAACAATCACCACTGGGAGAGTAAGAATTGCCATGGTCAGCGCAGCCCAGAACAGTCCGGGCGTCCCCATAGTTGGCGAGGGTAATGTGTCTGAGAAGAACAACGAATCGATGTTACCGCCCACAATATAAACAAAGAAGCCCAGGCCGAATACGCCATAAACAATGGAAGGCACACCCGCCATGTTCGACACACTGATGCGGATGGTTGCTGTGAGGATATTATCCGGTGCATATTCATTGAGGTACACCGCGGCCAGCACACCAAACGGCGTTACAATAATGGTCATGATAAATACCATCAACACTGTGCCGAACAGCGCAGGGAACACGCCACCGGCGGTATTGGCCTGCTTGGGTGCCTGGATCAGGAACTGTCCGATATGACTCAGCGTTACCCCGATTTTACCGGCAATGCCAAGCTGACCCGGAAAAATCATTTCCTGTATGCTCGCCACCGGAATCGTAATAACTGAACCGTCAGCCATGGCAATGTGCAGTGTGTAACTGTCCCGCTCGGTTTCCAGTGCAATAATTTTGCTTTGCCACTGCCGGAAGGCATCATTCAGCTTTTCCCGCGCCGGCGCATCTGCAGCCACTCCCCGCGTATCCAGTTCAGCCAGTTTCTGGTGGATCCCTGACAACCAGCGGGTACGTAAATCATCAATGCTTTCTTCCAGACGGCTGACTTTTTCAGTGACCGTGCCGTAGGCTGACTCATCGAAAACATGCTGCCCGCCGGCAGTGATCTCTACCGGCACACCCAGTACGGACAGCCCGTCATTGAGGGTGATGTCGGCACTGTTTACCGATTCCACCAGCGTAAGCGTGCGATCTTCGTCTACAAGCGCCTGTGTACCGTGGGGATTTTGCTCCGACGAATACACCACCCAGCGCACGGTGTTATTGTTTTCCCTGTACTCACTGAAAACCTGGGCGTAAACAGACCTGGCCTCTTCGGTCTGCTCATCGATAAACGTGAGTGAATATACCGGTGCAGGCCAGAAATAAGCGACTCCCCGGTAAATGATCAGGGCGAGAATACTGACAAGCGCCAGCAATAACAGCGTGGTTAAAAATGCGGTGAAGCTGATAACAAACGACTGACGCTGTGCCGGCGTCATAATGACTTCAATTTTGGATTTAATCATGACGGGCATTGACCCGGAGTTTTTGCCGCAACAGTTCAGCCAGCGTATTCACAATGAAAGTGAAGCCGAACAGGATACAGGCAGTTAAAAATAAGATCTGATAGTGCGCGCCCTGCACGTCGGTTTCCGGCAGTTCGATGGCCAGGTTCGCGGTAAGTGCCCGCAGTCCCTCCAGCAGACTCCAGTCGGAAACCGGCGTATTCCCTGTGACCATCAGTACGATCATGGTTTCACCAAAGGCGCGGCCAAAACCGAGCATAATCGCTGCCAGAATACCGGGCATGGCCATTTGCAAGACCACGTATTGCAATGTCTGTAACCTTGTTGCCCCGAGGGCAAAAGACGCGTGCTTGAGGTAATCAGGTACCCCGCTGATTGCATCTTCAGCCAGTGAATAAATTGTCGGGGAAATAGCCACGCCGAGGGCCAGCGCAACCACGATAGTGGTTTTTCCCACCGGTGTTTCAGACGATGCCGACAAGGCTTCAAAACCGTCTACGCCCGCCAGACCGAATATCCATTCCGGCGCCCATTGCATGCTGACATAGCCCAGACAGAATACCATCAAAGGCAAAACAACCAGTTCTGTGCCCTGACGCAATACATGAGGTAATTTTCGCGCTACGCGGTTTTGTACAAAAGCCGCTGCAAATAAAATCAACGGCACAACCACAAGGAAAAACGCAAAGGAAAAAAGCACCCGCTCAGCCATAGGAGCCAGCCAGATAGCGGCCACAAAGCCAATAAGCACAGAGGGCACTGCTTCCAGTAATTCCAGAGCTGGTTTCAGCCAGTGCCTGAGCGCTGCTCTGGAGAAATATGCAGAATACACCGCAGCCCCTACGGCTACAGGTATCGCAATGATAAGAGCCAGCACTGAAGCTTTCAGACTGCCGATTAATAGTGGCACAAGGCTGTATTTTGTTTCCTGATAATCTGAGCCACTGGTGGTTTGCCAGATGGTTCCGTCTTCTTGGTATCCTTCATATTGCTGGGGACTGAACAACGAGGACCAGGTGGTGATACCGGTGAGCCAGTTTACTTTCTCAACCGACACACCAGAGTCTGACCACAGGTAAAGCCGCTTTCCGTACCAGCTGATATGACTTTGTGGCATTGCATTCCTGAAATGGCTTACCACTTCACCGGTGACTCTGTTCATCAGCAACACCTGTTGTTGCTTTGTGAGCAGCGCCAGACCGTTGGTGGTTGCATGGGCAGCCACATCAGCGGGGAGCTGCTTTTCTGGTAGTGTGGTGGTCCAGGTTGGATAGTAACGCATCTTACCGTCAGTATTTTGCAGCACCCAGCGGGTTAACTTCCCTTCCGGCGACGCCATCAGCACCGTACGATCTTTTGGCAGGCTGTGCCACCAGGAAACCGGCTCTCTGGTGAGCTTTTCTTCAGGAGCGCCTTTCAGGGGATATTGTCCGAGCACGCCATTCTCATAAACCAGCGTGATGCCACTGCCGGGCAAAGGCAGTACACTGGCATCAGAGGAATAATGATGATCCGTTATTTTCACCGGGTTTCTGCGGTTTACCCAGCGGACGAAAATTTGAGACGGCGTGTGAACAACAGCGACAATCCACTGCTCCCCTAATTCAATTTGCCAGCGGATACGCCCGTCCCAGATATCCTGCGGTAATGCAAAGCTGATTAATCCGGCGCCGATTGTTCGCGGCTCACCGGCATTAAATTGTGGTTCAGCGGTACTCAGAGCCAGCGACTGTACTTCAACAATCCTTACCTGACCGGAAGAGGAGACATCAGCAATGAAATGCTGTCCGGTTTCACTTACCACGCGGGTTTCATGATCGCAGGGACGAATATAGTCATGAAAAGGCTCAAAGCCTGTTTTTTTGCCGTTCAGCGCCAGCATTTTCACCCGGCATTCATCTGACCGTGTCATTAACGGCTGACCTTCCATCAGATCGCCGCTGGCCAGAACCACCTGTCCCTGCTTTATCTGTTCCGGGCTGAGTGACGCACTGGTCACATTAACCACATCAGGGCGCATAGCCAGTGGCATTGCCTGTGAAATAAGGTGAGTAATGAGCAATACCAACGTGAACAGCACCATGCCACCAAACAGTGTCACGATGAATGTCAGGCGCTTGTCTTTACGCTGCCTTTTCTTAATTTGTTTGTCCGCAGGTGACTTCATTATTGTAAAAGCAACTTTTGCCTGATTTTTCAGAAGATCAGATAGGGTTGATTGCCAATGATGTGTTATTTTAATACTTCTAATCAAGTGAAAGTTACGCAGTCTCTCTGCGCCAACCCACTCGTCAGCACCGTTGCCGGGTGCCGTCATTCAAAATAACAGGAGTGCCAATGCAACCTCTGATCATTACTATCATGGGCAAGGACAAACCCGGTCTGGTTGATGCCCTTGCCAAGTGTGTTTATCGTCACGATGCCAACTGGTTGGGCAGCAGCTTTGCTCATATGGCTGGACTGTTTACCGGTTTCGTTGAGGTACATGTTCCCAAAGAAAAACACGATGATTTGGTATCGGCCTTAGACAGCCTGCCCGATTTAACTGTGCAGTCTGTCACTGTTGCTGAGAATTCTCAGACCTTCAGCGACACCCTTAAAGTAGAAATCATGGGTAACGATAAGCCCGGCATCGTACAGGAACTGACAAATATTCTAAACCAGTTCAACCTGAATATTGTCTCTTTTGATTCCCGTTGCGAGAGTGCCCCCAACTGGGGAAGTCTGATGTTTAAAGCTAAAGCGGTTATCGCCGTGCCGGAGTCATTCGACGACTGTGCACTGCAAACAGCGCTGGAAGGTATCGCAAACGACCTGGTTGTCGACATCAACACCAGCGTATAACGCTACGAAAATTACTTCCGGTTCCGTGCCGGAAACCCCGCCTGTCACACGGTTGTCACGGATAAGTGGCAGGCTTTGCAACTTTTGAATTGTAAAACCGTAAGTATGGAACACAACGAACTGTATTACCCCAAAGAACTTAGCTGGCTGGCCTTTAATGAACGGGTGCTGCAGGAGGCTGCCGACAAAAATAATCCGGCAGTGGAGCGCATTCGCTTTTTGGGCATTTATTCGAACAACCTGGACGAATTCTACCGTGTCCGCGCCGCCGACGTAAAACGTCAAATCACGATTGCAGAAGACAATGGCAGTGATGATGAAGCCAATAAACTGATGGCTTTAATGGCGGAAATTCAGAAGAAAGTGGTACATCTTTCCAACAAGTTCGATGAAATTCACAAAGATGTGCTGAAGGCTCTGGCCCGTTACAACATTTTCATTCTGCGAAAAGATGAACTGAACGATTACCAGCGGGTGTGGTTGCGCAACCTCTTCGTCAATAAAATTCTGCGCCACATTGCGCCTATCCTGATTGACAAAAAAACCGATCTGCTGAGCCGCCTTAACGGCACATCCGTTTACTTGTATGTGGCATTACGTCGCACAGGCAAAAATACCCGATACGCCGTTGTTCAGGTGCCCACGTCAGAAACCTCACGTTTCATCCTGATCCCGCCGGAAAAAAGCCGTAAGAAAAAGCACATTATTTTGCTGGATGACGTCATCCAGCTTTGTCTTGAAGAAATATTCCGTGGCTTCGTGAAATACGATTCTCTTGAAGCTTATTCCTTTAAAATGACCCGCGACTCTGAATACTCCATCAATGACGAAATTGATGAGAGCTATATGGACAAGATGTCCGAGAGTATGAAGCAACGCCTGATCGCCGAACCTGTACGTGTTATCTACGACTACTCCATGCCGGAAGACATGGTAGTGGATTTACGTAAACGCCTGAAAGTCACTAAGCTGGACACCATGCATGCTGCAGGTCATTACCGGAACTTCAAAGACTTCATCGGCTTTCCGAATGTAGGCCGCGAGTACCTGGAAAATCCAAAGCTGCCGGCCATCGACACGAAGATGTTCTCAACCCACAATACCGTCTTCGATGCCATTACCGCTCACGATATACTGCTGTACTATCCGTATCACCGCTTTCTGCATTTCACCGAGTTTTTACGTCAGGCAGCTTTCGACCCGAGCGTAAAGTCTATTCGTATTAACATTTACCGGGTTGCAAGCAATTCGCGGATCATTAACTCGCTCATTGATGCAGTAGACAACGGCAAGAAAGTAACCGTAGTCGTAGAGCTTCGTGCCCGTTTCGATGAAGAAGCCAACATTGAATGGTCCCGCCGGATGACAAACGCGGGTATCCGCGTTGTGTTAGGCGTTCCCACGTTAAAAATTCACAGTAAGCTGTGTCTGGTAACCCGTGAGGAACGGGGATCGCTGGTCAATTACGCGCACTTCGGTACCGGTAACTTTAACGAGAAAACCGCGAAGATTTATACCGACTTCAGTTTGTTTACCCGTAATCAGGAACTGGCAGAAGAAGCCGCCAGTGTTTTCGATCTCATTCAGTACCCGTACCGCCGCTATAAGTTCCAGCATCTGCAAATTTCGCCGCTGAACAGCCGTAATAAAATTCAGTCGCTAATCCGCCAGGAAATTCAGTATTTAAAGGAAGGCCACAAAGCCCAGATCACCTTCAAAATAAACAACCTGGTCGACAAGGAGCTGATTGACGACCTGTACCGCGCCAGTCAGGCCGGCATGAAGATTCGCGGTATTGTGCGGGGCATGTGTTCTCTGGTCCCGGGTCTTCCGGGCATAAGCGAAAACATCACTATTACCAGCATCGTTGACCGGTTCCTGGAACACCCCAGGGTGATGGTATTTGAAGGTGGCGGTGACAGAAAAGTATTTATCTCATCGGCGGACTGGATGACCCGTAACATGGACAACCGGATTGAAGTAGGTTGTCCGGTATACGATAAACGTCTGCAACAGCAAATTGTCGATGTCCTTGAGCTGCAATTTAAAGACACGTTGAAAGCGCGGGTGATTGACAAGGAACAGACGAATAAGTACGTTCGTAGGGGTAACCGTAAAAAACTACGCTCACAGATAGAAATCTATGACTATCTTAAGCGTCTCGAAGATGAGTAACGCCATTTGAGTCCCTCCGAATCCGTATTTGAAGCTGTTGAAAGCCGTGACACTACTAAGGTTGCGGCGCTTGATATTGGCTCAAACAGCTTCCACCTGGTGGTTGCCCGTATTAATGCGGGCTCCGTTCAGATCCTTCACCGCCTGAAAGAAAAAGTTCGTCTGGTGGCGGGCTTAAGCGAAGACAACGTATTGTCTGATGAAGCGATTGAGCGTGGCCTTAAAATGCTGCAACTGGTGGCTGACAGCCTGCGGGGCTTCGAACCGGATTCGGTGCGTATTGTTGCAACGCATACCCTTCGCCGTGCAGTCAATGCCCGTGCATTTATCAATGCAGCCCGTGAAGTATTGCCCTACCCCATCGAAATTATCTCCGGTGTGGAAGAAGCCCGCTTAATTTATCAGGGCGTAGCCCATACCAACCACAGCGACGGCCGCCGTTTAGTGGCTGACATTGGCGGCGGCTCCACAGAATTCGTTATTGGCGAAGGCTTTGACCCGCTGATTTGCCGCTCTTTACAAATGGGATGCGTCAGTTATACCAATCGCTTCTTTGCTGACGGTGAATTAAAAGCCAAAAACTTCAACCGTGCCATTACTGCGGCGAAGCAAGAACTTGAAATGATTGAGAACCGCTACAAGCAGTTAGGCTGGTCTCAGTGTATCGGTACGTCCGGCACAATTAAAACCCTGTTCAGCCTTGCCCAGCGCGACAAATCCAACGGTCACGATGAGCCGGTGACGCTGAAAAGTTTGCGCAATCTGATGAAGTCTTTCATCGAGGCAGGCCACACCGACAAACTCACTATGCCGGAAATCAGTGATGACCGTCGTGGAGTAATAGCTGGCGGTCTGGCCATTCTTATCGGTATTTTTGAGTCATTAGGTATCGACACCCTGCAATACTCCCCGGCCGCTCTGCGGGAAGGAGTGTTGTATCAGATGGAAGATGAACTTAAACACACCGATATCCGTGAGCGGACAGCAAAGAGCCTCGCCACGCGGTACGATGTGGACACCGATCAGGCGAACATGGTGCTTACCACTACCCTGAGTCTTTTTGACCAGGCGTCCGGTGACTGGAAGTTCAAAAACAAAGATTTCCGCGCCATGCTGGGATGGGCAGCCCTGTTACACGAAGTCGGTTTACAAATAAACTCCCGTGGTGTGCAGCGGCACTCGGCTTATATTTTAGCGAATGTGGATATGCCCGGCTTTACCCAAGAGCAACAGGATTTACTGGCCACGCTGGTTCGTTTTCACCGTAAGAAAATTAAAGTGGCTGAGATCCCTGAGTTTCAACTGTTTGACAGTAATGCCGTGAAACGGGCCATTTGTCTTATTCGTCTGGGCGCATTACTGAACATCAAACGTCAGGAAGCGTTTCTGCCGGAAATGAAAGTGAATGCATCCAAACATGCCCTGACACTTACGTTTCCTACCGGATGGCTGGAAACCAAACCCATCATGTCAGCGGATCTTCAGCAAGAAATCCTTTACTGGAAAACACTGGAACTGGAGTTAGTGATTCAGGAAAACTGAGTAATGCAGAGCTGTTTATAAGCCAGATTCAGCTCTGTGCCCGTTTTACCTGATCGCGGCCTGATGCCTTGGCTCTGTAAAGGGCTTCATCAGCGTAGCGGATACCATCGAAAATAGTCTCATCTTCGCTGATACCGGCAACACCAAATGACGCTGTGAGTGTGATCGTCGCTTTTTCCAGTTGTATTTCGCTGCTGCGGACCTGCTCACAAAGCCGTTCAGCCAGAGTACTGGCCTCCATCAGCTTGCTGTTCGGAAGCAGGATCAAAAACTCTTCGCCACCCATACGAATCATGGTATCGCCATCCCGCAGAGATGTTTCCACAATTTCAGTAAATCGCCTCAGGGCAATATCTCCCATGGGATGACCGACCTTGTCATTCACAGCTTTGAAATAATCAATGTCGCAGGCCACCAGGGACAGGGGCTGGTTATGCCGGCGTGTATGAGACAGCATTTTCGGTGCTTCTTTGTAGAGAAAGTGGCGATTTTTCGTGCCTGTCAAAGCATCGATATACACCTGGGTACTGAGTCGCTGAAATAAGGATTGCATCAGACTGGTGGGAAAGCCCAGCATGAACAGGATAGTCAGAAAAAAGATCGCGACAAACGCCACATTGGTACTGACTGACTCCCCTTCTTCCAGCATGGAGAGATAAACCGGCACCCCGAAAACGACGCCCACAGTAGTAATAGCGACTACGACGAAAATCATTTCATCGCCGCCCTTATTTTGCGGAATATGCCGGTAAATGAGCTTCAGAGCCATTCCCAGCGGTACCAGCACACATGCGGAGACAATGAGTTCCCTGATAAGCACCTGGTCATTGACCAGATAAAAATACAAAGACACGGCTTCACACAAGATAAGGTGACACACTATGCCGGCAGCTTCCAGCGGCCTGAGAGGTAATCCATAGCGCCGCATTACCACCATCAGCAACATATACATCGCCAGTAAAATACACAGGTTCAGGGTGGCCGCGCTGGCCAGAGGATAGCCCAGCGGTTCCAGACAAATAGCCAGAAATGCAAACCAGACTGAAATGAGGAACAGCCGGCCAAAAACCGGCGATTGCGCTTTATAGCGGTGATTAGGCACAGGCAGGGCGAAAGTAAACACAACACCTACCGTTACCAGCAAACCAAGAATGCCAATTAAAAAATAGATGTGTTCTGTATTGCTCACTACAACGGATCCCTTTTATTGGCGAAGTATTCCGGCGCATGCCTTCGCGCCGCTTTGTTGGAGTTTTAGCCAATGTGAAACCATAGTCCAGCCGGCTTCAATCTGTCAATTTCGTAGCATGAAATGCTTAATAAACTACACTCAGACAGGATATAAATTAGAATCTACTAATAAAGTATAAAGCAGAACTTAAAGACAGCAAAGTGTGTGAGGAAAAAGAAAGCAAACCGGTAAGCAGGATCTTACCGGTTTGTTGATATGAATTAAGATTTTGACGCCTGATAGATCGACTCAATGGCAGCATCCAGCGTACTGTCGAACTCTTCCTGCGACTGCTGAGCGCTTACACCCTCGGTTAATGCTCGGGAGAACGAGGCGATGATACCCGGGTTTTCTGCCAGTTTTGCATTCGCTTCATCACGTGTATAACCCCCTGACAATGCCACTACTTTAATCACTTTAGGGTGATCAACCAGTTCTTTATAGAAATTGTTCTGTGTTGGCAAGGTAAGTTTCAGCATCACCTCCTGGCCTTCATTCAGCAGATTAAGCTGCGTCATAATTTCCAGTTTAAGCAATGCTTCTGCTTCCGCCTTCTCCGGGCTGTTGATATCGACTTCAGGCTCGATGATAGGCACCAGACCTGCAGCCAGGATTTGCTTACCCACCTCAAACTGTTGCGCAACGATGGCTTTAATTCCTTCATGATTAGCCAGTTTGACCACTGAACGCATCTTGGTACCGAATACGTCCTGCGCCACAGCTTTAGCAAGCAGGGTATCCAGGGTAGGAATAGGCTTCATCAGCTGAACACCGTTTGCCTCATCCTCAAGTCCCTTGTCTACCTTGAGGAAAGGAACCACACGCTTTTTCTCCCACAGGAATTTTGCCGAAGGCATGCCTTCGATTTCCCGGTCGAGGGTATTTTCAAACAGAATAGCACCCAGAACGCGTTCACCACTGAACACATCACTGGTAATAATGCGGGTTCGCATGGCATGTACCATGTCGAACATTTCTTCGTCTGTGCTGTAAGCAGACGGATCGATGCCATAAAGTTTCAGAGCTTTAGGTGTACTGCCTCCGCTTTGATCGAGGGCTGCAATGAAACCTTTTTGGACTTTAATTTTATCCAGCATAGCCTGCTGCGCTTGTGATGCCATGAGCAACACTCCTTTTTATGTGCCGCGTGTAAAGACGGCTGTAGGGTTTATAATAATGCCGGCAAACGTCACTGTTCGCCGGACAAGTTGAGTAACGAATTTCGTTACACGAGCGCTGTTTTTATTATTGGTTTTTTTCTTCTAAAACAGCGACCGCTGGCAGGGTTTTACCTTCCAGGAACTCAAGGAAAGCACCACCGCCGGTAGAGATGTAAGATATCTTATCTGCGATATCATACTTATCTACTGCCGCTAACGTGTCACCGCCACCTGCAATAGAGAATGCGTCACTGTCTGCAATAGCCTGTGCTAACGCTTTTGTGCCTGCGGCGAATTGATCGAATTCAAATACGCCCACAGGACCGTTCCAGACAATTGTGCCCGCATTTTTCAAAATTGTTTCTAACGCCGCCGACGAATCAGGACCGATATCGAACACCATGTCGTCGTCGCCGATTTGATCCACCGCCTTTAATGTGGCCGGCGTGGTTTCAGAGAACTCAGTACCGGTGACCACATCAGTAGGTACCGGAATATCACCGCCGTTTGCCTGCGCCTGTGCAATGAGCTCTTTCGCTTCATCAACCAGGTCCATTTCAACCAGTGATTTGCCCACATTGTGGCCCTGAGCTGCAATGAACGTATTGGCGATACCACCACCAACAATAAGCTGGTCCACTTTCTCTGCCAGCGTTTTCAGCACGGTAAGTTTGGTAGAAACCTTTGAACCACCCACAATAGCAACCATCGGACGCTTAGGATTATCTAATGCTTTACCCAGTGCATCCAGTTCAGCTGCAAGCAGCGGGCCAGCACATGCTTTTGGCGCAAATTTTGCGACACCATGTGTCGACGCCTGAGCACGGTGAGCTGTACCGAAGGCATCCATGACAAAGATGTCGCACAGCGCAGCGTATTGTTTTGACAGGGTTTCGTCGTCTTTCTTTTCGCCTTTATTAAAACGAACGTTTTCCAGAATAACCAGTTCGCCCGGCTTCACGTCAACACCGTTCAGATAGTCTTTAACCAGCGACACTGACACGTCCAGTGCACCATTTAAGTAATCCACGACTGGTTGCAGTGAATATTCTTCTTCGTATTTGCCTTCTTCAGGACGACCCAGGTGAGACATCACCATTACCGCTGCGCCGGCTTCCAGAGCAGCTTTGATTGTAGGGATAGATGCTTTGATACGCGCATCTGACATAACTTTACCGTCTTTTACCGGTACGTTGAGATCCTGACGGATCAACACGCGCTGACCGTTCAGCGCCAAATCCTGCATGCTTGGAATTGCCATAGTTTTCCCTTAAAAACTGAAGTTAATTTCCTCAACACCCCGACTGGTACATGGCCAGCGTGGTATCAATCATTCGATTTGCAAAACCCCATTCATTGTCACACCACACCAGCGTTTTCACCAGCTGACGGTGACTTACACGGGTTTGCGTTCCGTCAACAATGCATGAATGAGGATCGTGATTAAAATCTACTGAGACTAACGGCGCTTCCGAATAACCCAATATACCGGAAAGTCGCCCTTCGCGCGCTTTTTTCAGTGCGTTGTTCACATCAGTGATGTTCACTTCTGTGTCCAGCGTGACACTTAAATCCATGGCCGTCACATTGACTGTGGGTACCCGCACCGCAATGGCTTCAAACTTACCTGCAAACTTTGGCAGAATACGTTCGATGCCGGCGGCTAACCGGGTGTCGACAGGAATGATAGACTGACTCGCAGCTCTGGCACGACGGAGATCTTTGTTATAAGCATCAATCACCTGCTGATCATGCATTGACGCATGTATGGTAGTGATTGTGCCGCTTAATACGCCGAAAGCATTATCCAGCGCCTGGATGACAGGAACAATACAGTTCGTGGTGCACGAGCCGTTAGATACCAGTTTGTGTTCAGGTAACAACGATTCTTCGTTGGTGCCAAAAATGATGGTGTTGTCTAAATCGGTGCTGCCGGGCTGTGAAAAGAGCACTTTGCCGGCACCGGCATCAAGATGGGCCTGACCGGCCTGCCGGTCAGAAAATACACCGGTACATTCGAGCACAATATCCACCCCCAGAGTGTCCCAGGGGAGGTTGTGAATATCTGGTTCAGCCAACAGGCGGATACTGTCACCCGCCACCATTAACTGTTCGTCTTGTAGCGCCACATCAAACCCGAACCGACCATGCGTGGTGTCGTATTTGAGCAGATGGGCTATGCCTTGAGGTTCTGCCAGGTCGTTAATCGCAACTACTTTAATCAATTGATTGCGCCCTGTTTCATACAGGGCGCGCAGTACGTTACGACCAATGCGGCCAAACCCATTTATGGCTACACGGACCATAAAAAACCGCCTGTTGTCGAACTATTATAAAGACAACGCTGCCTCAACAACGGCATCTGTTGTAATGCCGAAGTGTTTGAACAGTTCTCCTGCCGGACCGGATTCACCAAAGGTGTCCATGCCCACAATTGCGCCGCCGAAACCTGTGTATTTATACCAGGAATCTTTCGCTAATGCTTCAACTGCAACACGCTTAGTAACACTTGAAGGCAGAACAGCTTCACGATATTCAGCATCCTGACG
Source organism: Alteromonas sp. (assembly GCF_984505615.1). Taxonomy (NCBI): domain Bacteria; kingdom Pseudomonadati; phylum Pseudomonadota; class Gammaproteobacteria; order Alteromonadales; family Alteromonadaceae; genus Alteromonas; species Alteromonas sp. The sequence goes on from NZ_CFHOXV010000019.1 coordinate 60,221, forward strand.
GTCAAACGCATCAGTACAAGGCATAGAAACCACACGGGCTTTAACACCCTTCTCAGCCAGTTGCTCGCTGGCAGCGACAGCCAGTTGCACTTCAGAGCCGGTGCCGATCAGCAGTACATCCGGTGTACCTTCAGTATCCTTAAGGATATAACCACCTTTAGCGATGTCAGCAACCTGCTCAGCAGAGCGTGCTTGCTGCGGTAAACCCTGACGGGTAAAAATTAAGGTGGTAGGACCTTCGGTGCGTAAAATTGCTTCTTTCCAGGCAACCGCAGACTCAACCTGGTCACAAGGCCGCCAGTTGTCAAGGTTAGGCGTAGAGCGTAATGCCACCAGTTGCTCAACCGGCTGGTGCGTAGGACCATCTTCACCCAGACCAATAGAATCGTGGGTATAGACAAAGATAGACGGCGCTTTCATCAGCGCGGCCATTCGCACTGCGTTGCGTGCATATTCCATAAACATCAGGAAGGTCGCGCCGTACGCTTTAAAGCCGCCGTGCAGGGTAATGCCGTTCATCATTGCCGACATACCGAACTCACGTACACCGTAATAGATGTAGTTACCGGATGCGTCTTTCTCATCAACACCTTTTGAGCCTGACCAGATTGTCAGGTTAGAACCGGCAAGGTCAGCAGAACCGCCCAGCAATTCCGGCAGTAACGGACCATATGCATTCAGTGCATTCTGCGATGCTTTACGGGTTGCCGGGGCATCAGGATTAGCTTGCAGTTTTGCAATGTAAGCATCCGCTTTTTCAACGAAGTCAGCCGGAACATCACCGTTTACGCGGCGGCTGAATTCTGCTGCCAGTTCAGGGAACGCTTTTTCATAGGCTGCAAACGCTTCGTTCCAGCTCGCTTCTGCCGCACTGCCCTTTTCTTTACCATCCCACTCAGCGTAAATATCCTGTGGTACTTCGAAGGCACCGTGGGTCCAGCCAAGTTCTTTGCGGGTTAATGCAATTTCGTCATCACCCAGCGGGGCGCCGTGACAATCTTCTTTGCCCTGCTTGTTAGGGGAACCAAAACCGATAATGGTTTTGCAGCAGATAAGTGTAGGCTGTGTGGTATTCGCGCGGGCTTCATCAACCGCTTTACGGATTTGATCAGGGTTGTGACCATCAACACCGGCAATGACATGCCAGCCGTATGATTCGAAACGCTTCACAGTATCGTCGGTGAACCATCCTTCCACTTCGCCGTCGATAGAGATGCCGTTGTCATCGTAGAACGCCACCAGCTTGCCAAGACCTAAAGTGCCGGCTAATGAGCAAACTTCATGAGAAATACCTTCCATCAGACAGCCGTCACCCAGGAACGTGTAGGTGTAATGGTCGACGATATCGTGGCCGTCCTGATTAAACTGTGCAGCCAGCACTTTCTCTGCCAGCGCCATACCTACGGCGTTGCTGATCCCTTGTCCCAGCGGGCCGGTGGTGGTTTCAACACCCGGCGCATAGCCATATTCAGGGTGACCAGGGGTTTTAGAATGTAACTGACGGAAATTTTTCAGCTCTTCTAACGGCAGATCGTAACCCGTAAGATGCAGCAATGAATAAAGCAGCATAGAGCCGTGACCGTTTGAAAGCACAAAACGGTCGCGGTTCGCCCAGTTAGGATTAGACGGGTTATGAGAAAGATAATCGCACCACAAAACCTGCGCGATATCCGCCATACCCATAGGGGCGCCCGGGTGGCCTGATTTGGCTTGCTGAACTGCATCCATGCTTAGTGCGCGGATAGCGTTGGCAAGTTCACGACGAGTTGGCATGCTAACTCCTTTAATAATTTGCTTAAAACTTTGACACTGACAACCCGGACATTAATCCGGAAACGGATAGGAATTCCTGCTGCCGACTATGAATTTTCAAACTGGCGACTATTCTTACCTAAGCGCATAACCAGTTCAATGTGTTTTATACCGGGTGCACTTATCGAATTTAGTTAACTTATAACAATTATTCGGATAGTCGTTGCGCAAAACAGGTTCTCTGCTGACAGAAATCGTTTTTCGTCTTACTCACGTAATAACGAACCGGACTGTCAACGAAACGTAACAAATAGACTTTTAGACGTCCAGAAGTAAAGATGGTATTTTTACACGAACCCGGTACAATGCTGTTCATCGTCCGGGACGACAGAATATACCCGGGGGCGAACGAATATACCCAACCAGCCAGTCACTTAAGCTTATGATAGTGATGTATTGGTTAACCCAGAAATAACGGAGGATTTATGGCCGCACATTTATTCACATCGGAATCAGTCTCAGAAGGACATCCGGATAAAATTGCCGACCAGATTTCAGATGCTGTGCTTGACGCCATATTAGAACAGGATCCCAAAGCACGGGTTGCCTGCGAAACGTATGTAAAAACCGGTATGGTACTGGTAGGTGGTGAGATCACCACATCCGCCTGGGTCGATATTGAAGAATTGACCCGTCAGACGGTAAAAGAAATTGGTTACAACCACTCAGATGTAGGCTTTGATGCTGACTCCTGTGCTGTGCTGAATGCGATTGGTAAGCAATCTCCTGACATTAATCAGGGTGTTGACCGTGCCCGCCCTGAAGAACAGGGTGCCGGTGACCAGGGTCTGATGTTCGGCTATGCCAGTGACGAAACTGACGTATTAATGCCGGCACCGATCACCTACGCACACCGCCTGGTACAAAAGCAGGCTGAAGTCAGAAAATCCGGCCAGCTCGATTTCCTGCGCCCTGATGCGAAAAGTCAGGTGACTTTTATTTATGAGAACGACAAGCCGGTGGGTATTGATGCTGTTGTTCTGTCTACTCAGCACAATGAAAAGGTCACCACAGAGCAACTTCGCGAAGCCGTTATGGAAGAAGTGATTAAGCCTGTATTGCCTTCGGAATGGCTGACCAAAAATACTCAATTCCACATTAACCCGACTGGTCGTTTTGTAATTGGCGGCCCAATGGGTGACTGTGGTCTGACTGGCCGTAAAATTATCGTAGATACCTACGGCGGTATGGCCCGTCACGGTGGTGGTGCATTCTCCGGCAAAGATCCGTCAAAAGTAGACCGCTCGGCGGCATATGCAGGTCGTTATGTGGCGAAGAATATCGTTGCAGCCGGTCTGGCGAAGCGTTGTGAAATTCAGGTGTCTTACGCTATCGGTGTAGCAGAGCCAACATCTATCAGTATTGAAACGTTTGGTACAGGCGTGGTTGATGAGAAAACACTGGTGGCACTGGTACGTGAACACTTTGACTTACGTCCTTACGGCCTGATCAAGATGCTTGATCTGGAACGTCCGATTTACCGTCCGACGGCTGCTTACGGTCACTTCGGCCGTGATGAATTCCCGTGGGAAGCCACTGACAAAGCAGAAGCGCTTAAAGCCTCTGTATAAAAACAAAGATAAAAGGAAAGCGGCATGTGGGAACATGCCGCTTTTTTTATTTAAATTATTTTAAAAATAATTACATTTTCCCACTGGGATAATCATCCAAACCAACTACACTTAAGTATAAATCGCATTGCCTGCCCGATAATCAATCCCTAACTGAGCTGCAGACTCAGGCACACACATAGGAACCATGCCATGAAATGCTTCTGGCTAGTGAGTTGTCTGACTTTATTAAGTACGCTGTGTCATGCAGGCGACAGTGTACTTTCTGCTACGAAAAAAAGTCAGCCGGTATACGTTGCCTCCCCCTATCAGTCTGAAATTTCATTTCGCAGTCAGCGCCTGCCAGCCTGGCGATTTGGGGTGCGCTACAACCGCGAGCTGCCTTATCACGACCAGTGGGTTGACAAGATTAGTACGTATCACTCCGTAGACTCCGTGAGGGTCTCGGCCAGCCGCTCATTGTTAAAAGACTCCAGTCAACGCATTTTCGCAGCTCTGCAAACCAGTAACGATCAACAGGCCGCCTATTCTGACTGGCTTTATCTGCCTTACAATGCAGGCACCGCCGCCAGCGTCGGCTGGCAAATCGGAGAATTAAATTCGGTGAAAATGGCAGTGGAGTACCAGTATAGGGAAGTGAGTGATAAAGACATCAATTCATTGTTGCTCGGCGTGCAGTACTATTTCTGACCCTTACTCAGACAACGGCCTGCGTTACCCCAGCATAAAATCCACAATGCTTTCGCAATGAATTTCCGTGGTGTCCAGTACCGGAATACTGACATCTCCGGACTTTATCAACATACCAATTTCCGTGCAGCCGAGAATGACAGCCTGCGCACCGTCTGCTGCCATTTGCTCAATGATTTGCTGATAAATCTCTTTTGAGGATGCCCGTGTTTCGCCTTTGCACAGTTCATTATAAATAATGTCATGAATGACCTGCCGGCCGGCCATATCCGGTGTCAGGACAGTGATCCCATACCCTTGCAGCCGTTCAGTATAGAATGCTTGCTCCATGGTGAACCGGGTGCCTGTCAGGGCTGCTTTATTTATGCCCCCGCGCTCGCACACACTGGCTGTCGCATCAGCAATATGGAGTAAGGGTATGTTCAGGGCCTTTTCTACTTCAGGAGCGACTTTGTGCATCGTATTAGTCGCAATAGCAACGCCGTCTGCGCCGCCGGCTTCCAGTTGTTTTGCAGCCTGAACCATCGCCCGGGTAAGTGCATCCCAGTTATTTTCATGCTGCCACTGGCTAATCTCTGCGAAATCCACGCTGTTCAGTAATATGCGTGCACTGTGCAGCCCGCCCAGACGTTGTTTCACATAGCTGTTAATCAGGCGGTAATACATTGCCGATGATTCCCAGCTCATGCCACCGATAATACCAATCTGCTTCATTGAAGTTCCCTGTACGTACTATCTTGCCAGTGCCGGCATCGGCATGGATGCTGTAGTCATGAAGGTTTGCTGGATGAGCTCCGCATCTACACTGGCACGATGGCGTTTAACACACTGCTGATTGACCAGAGTCTGCTTCACTTCATGCCAGTGTTGCATCTGGTTTTCAGATAACAGGTATTCCAGCGCTGTCAGCTTAAAGTCCATTTCTATGCCGGCTTCTGCGTAGAGTTTGATCAGCCAGGGATAATCCACCACCCAGCCGTCTGAATAGGCGGTGCTGTTTTGCATGAAGGCATTGAGCTGAATGCACACTTCCCTGCCGTCAATGCCGTATCGGGAAAGCACATCGCGGGTAATACCGTGTAGAGATTCGGCCTCGCTGTTCCAGTGCGTCCAGCGCTGATAGGGCTTTATCAGACGACAAAAGCGCGCACCATCAGAACGCTTCACACCGATTTCGATGGGAAAACTGTCGCTGCCGAACCCGCTGGCTTCGACATCCAAAATGGTAGGAGGATAATGATTTTGCACGCTAATTTTGATTTATTCGTTATACGTTAAAACTAAGTCTCTAACCTGAAAGGTGCAAGTTTTTATTCTGATAAATTCCACCATCCTTTGTCTAATTGCAGAATCGCATGCAAATACTAATATTATCCCGAGCCCTTTTAAAACAACCGTTTTCCTTTACGTTTACGTGACTGAATATGACCAGATTTCTCTTAATCTTTCTGCTTACTCTGACAGGTGCCGGCAGCCTGGCCGTGGCACAGGAAAAAGCGCCGCTGGTACTGGCACTTGATGCCGATCTCAGTGCTGTTGCCGTGGAAGGCGGAACCGCCATACGCCGGGGAATGGAAATTGCCATCGCGGAAGTTAACAACAATGGCGGCGTTCTTGGTCACCAACTCTCACTGGTCACAACGGATCACCGTGGAAACCCGGCCCGCGGCGTGTATAACGTCGAACAACTGGCAAAGCGGCAGGATTTACTGGCTATCTTTGGCGGTGTACATACACCGGTAGCTGTGGCCGAACTGGATGCAGTGCATAAGAACAACCTCTTGTTCCTGAGCCCCTGGGCCGCCGGTACATCACTGGTCGATAATCATTACACGCCAAATAACGTTTTTCGTGTCTCTATCCGTGATGAGCAGGCCGGAGAAGTTCTGATTAAAACAGCCAGAGAACGGGGAGTTAAAGAAATTGCCCTGGTACTTGAGCGTACAGGCTGGGGTCGTTCAAATTTAACATCATTATCTAAAGCGGCTGAACATCAGGGCCTGAAAATCGTGAGCACACAATGGATAAACTGGCGCCAGACAGATTTTACCAATGAGATGTCGGCGATTATCCAGTCTGGTGCCGGGGCTATTATTCTTGTCTCTAATGCGCCTGAAGCAGCTGTTGTCAGCAAAGCTCTGCTCAAACTGGAAGCGGCAGAAATGCCGTTAATTGCTCACTGGGGTCTGGCAGGTGGTGATTTTGTCGCGGAAGTCGGTCTGACAGATCTATCTAAACTCGACTTGTCTGTCATTCAAACTTTCAGCTTTTTATATCAGAACAATAGCCGCTCTGCTTATTTACTGAAAGCGTACCGCCAACGTTATGACGATATTGCTCCACAGGCAATTCCGGCTGTTGTGGGCCTTGCTCATAGCTATGACCTGGTCCATATTTTGACTGCTGCAGTGAAAAAAGCCGGCTCTGTTGAAGCTGATGCTGTTCGTCAGGCCCTTGAGAACTTGCCGGTGTTGCAAGGCGCAGTGAAACAATATGCGCCGGCGTTTACGGAAAATATGCATGACGCATTAATGGCGGAGGATTATTTTATGGCGATGTTTAACGAAGACGGACACCTTATCCCGGTTTCAGATATCCGGTGAGTACCCGCCCCTCGCTGTATACCCAACTGCAGCAAACCATACTCCCACGGCTTTTAGTCGCACTGATTGCTGTCAGCATAATCTTGTGCCTGTGTATTTTTTATGTGGCACAGAAGCAGGTGGCGAATGAACAGCGCACTTATATCTCACACCTCAAGGCAGATCTCACATTTACCCTCGACAGCACGCAGCAGTTAATGGAGGGTATCGCGGCTAACGACCTGCTGATAAACAGTTTTATTGATATTCAGCAGCGGCAGAATTACCTGCCCATCTTTTTTGAGTCTTTGCGCTTTACCCGTGCCCGATCTTTCAGTCTCGGATTGTTTCAGTTTAATGGTGAACCGCTCATCACAAACAACTGGGAAGGTCAGGTGCCGGCATCGATGGCCAATGCGTGGCAGGAAACGGTGCTGAACGAATCGAAACCTTATAATAATATTTCCGGTGACGGTGCAATTATCGCGGTACCGGTATTACTCGCGGATTCAGCAGAAGGTGCGCTGGTACTCCATATTCCGGCTCTGCAGGCATTAATTTATCAACGGGACAGTGATGCAAACCAGTTAATTCTCGACAATGAAGGGAAGATCCTTTATTCAAATAAACCGGCGATGTTCAGACCAGGCAGTCTATTTGACCATGCAGCCTATTCCGGTTGGGAGTCTGAATCAGAGCAATGGCGGGGACTGACTCTTATCAGTCAGGCGCCGGCGCTGGAAGCTTACTCTAATGTACTCTGGTTAATTCCGGCAATTTTGATCACCCTAGCCTTTGCTGTGATCGTAAGTGTTTACGCATCCAGTCACGCTGCAAAACTGAGCGCAGTAACTCTGCGCCAGCTTCACGATGATATTCAGCGCAGTACCAGCCGGAAGAAAGGGGGAACCAGCACCGGCAGTGAAAATGAACCTGCGGAACTTAACGAAATCCGGACAGCGTTTAATCAGTTAATCATTAATTTATCTACTATCTCCCTGTCCAACAGACAATTTTCTAATGTGCTGGATTCACTGGAAGAGATCCTGGTTGTACAGGACGAAACCGGTGAGAACATTCTGGCGAACCGCGCTTATAAGCGATACGCCCTCTATTATGATTTATCAGACAACACGCTCAGAGATATAAAAGCTGACTTATCTGCTGACAAACAGTCTCTTACCGGCCACTACGCCTCTTTAAGTGACAAGAGGCCGGTCACGTTAAGCTGGCGGGTGCTTCCTCTGATAGACGATGAGCGTAAGCAGGTTGGCAGTATTCTGGTGGGCAATGACCTGACTCAGCGGCGGGTGCTGGAAAATCAGATAAACGTAATCAGTCATGCCATGAAATCTGCCACCGTGTCGATACTCATTGTTGATGCTCAGGAAGCAGGCTTCCCAGCCATCTACGTTAATCCTCATTTTAGTCTGATCACCGGCTTTGATGAAGATGAAGTCATGGGACAAACGTTCCTGATGTTAAATCAGATGAAAGCTGAAGCAAGCCAGCTGCATAAAATCAAATATGCCCTCAGACATGGTCATGCCTTTGACGAAATGCTGATTTGTCACAAGAAAGACGGTTCTGTTTTCTACAACCAGTTGATCCTGACACCCGTCTACACTGAGGATAAGTTAACGCATTTCGTGGCTTTCTTTCAGGATGTTACAGACCGGGAGCGAACACGGCAGTACCTTGAAGACGCCCGCTTAAAGGCAGAAGAATCTGCCCGTTTGAAATCCGGCTTCCTTGCCAGCATGAGTCATGAAGTCCGCACCCCGCTGCATGGTGTATCTGGTGCATTGCAACTGGTGAATAAGACGCCGCTGGACAGTACACAGAAACGTTATGTCGATTTGGCAAAAGACAGTCTGAAGAACTTGCAGCACATTGTGGATGATATACTCGATTTCTCAAAAATCGAGGCGGGACAGCTCAATCTGGAAGCCATTCCGTTTAATCTGGAATTACTGATAAAAACCATATACGACCAGTTCTGTATCAGTTGTGGTGAGAAAGGACTGACACTGAAACTGGAAAGTGATCTGAATGGTCAGACTATGGTCACCGGCGATCCGGTAAGATTACGACAGGTACTGGGTAATCTGCTAAGCAATGCAGTGAAATTTACATCAGAAGGTACCATTACTCTGCGTCTTGCTCTGACTGTTGGTGATAAACAGAAATGGACCTTACGGGGAGATGTTGAAGATACCGGTATAGGTATTGCGCCTGAGAATCTGGACAGCATTTTTGAAGTATTCAGCCAGGAAGACGTGTCCACAACCCGTAAATTTGGTGGTACCGGGCTGGGATTATCCATCAGCAGGCAGTTATGTCAGTTGATGGGCGGAGATTTAACCGTCACCAGCGAGAAGGGCCGTGGCAGCTGTTTCAGCTTTGTGATGCTTCAGGGTAATGCTGAAGGTACACAACCGGTACAAAGCCACAACGACTCTCAGGCCCCTGCCCCTCTGCTTCCGGCTAAAGACTTCTGCGCCAAAATTCTCATTGTCGAAGACAATGAAATAAACCAGCTTATTGCCAGAGAACACCTGAGTCAGCATAAAACCATGACAGCCCGCAACGGTAAAGAAGCGCTGGAAGCGTTAAACAGAATGAAGCTGACTTTTGATGTGATCCTGATGGATTGTCACATGCCGGAAATGGACGGATTTGAAACAACCCGGCGTATTCGCGCCGGAGACGCCGGCGAGAAATACCTGAATGTACCGGTGATTGCCCTTACCGCTAATGCCATGAAGGGTGACAGAGAACGGTGTGAAGCGGCCGGGATGGACGATTACATAAGCAAGCCTTTTTCCGCAGAAGACTTGCTGAGTGCTGTTGCTCGTATGTGCTGAAGGTTAGAAGTTTTATCCGCGTTCAGGTCATGAAAACTGCTGTACAGTATTTCAGAAATAACAAAGGCCGGAATTTCCGGCCTTTGCTACATTTTCAAAGCGATTTAAAACGCCGCTTTCACGTTTATAGCCGCAGTTCTCGGTGCACCAATCCAGCCTGCACCGGCGACTACTGTGCCCAGATAGCTCTCGTCAAACAGGTTATTCACCGTTAAGCGTACATCCAGTGATTTAATGCCACTTGCCACGTTGTCCAGCACGACACCTGCGTAGAAATCGCTGACCACATACTCCTCAACTTCTGTCAGATTCGCCTGATCCATAAACCGGGGGCCGACATACTTTGTGCTCAGACCGGCAATGTAATTGCTTTTCGCATAGTCCAGGCTCAGAACAGCCATGTCTTTTGCGGTGCCAAGAACAGTATTGCCTTCAATGTCTTCATAACGGGATTCTGCATATTCAGAATTGTTGTAGGTATACGATGCGTACACGCTCAGGTATTCCGTCGCCTGCCATTGTGCAGATGCTTCAATGCCGTCTGACTCAACACCA
>NZ_CFHOXV010000020.1:0-54530 GCF_984505615.1 Alteromonas sp.
CCGCTTACAGTTTTCATTTTAGGCATTGCTAAAACTCCGCATTGTTTAATATCGGCCTTCAGTGTGCAGTCACTTATTGCCGGCTAATGTTTGCAGCAGGGTGTTTCAAAGGTGCAGATTCTCTGAAAACTTTAGACCACTACTACCTCTTAATTGGGGCAAGCACCATGATCATCTGGCGGCCTTCCACGCGACGTGGAAAAGACTCGCAAGTGGCAATGTCTTCTAAATCCGTTTTAACACGGTTCAGTTGCTCAATGCCGATCTCCTGGTGGGCCATTTCACGTCCGCGGAAGCGAATCGTGACTTTAGCCTTATCCCCACTTTCCAGAAAGCGACGCAGGTTGCGCAGTTTTACCTGGTAATCGCCTTCATCAGTGCCAGGGCGAAATTTAATCTCCTTGACCTGAATTTGCTTCTGTTTTTTCTTTTGCTCTTTCTGAGCTTTACTTTTCTCGAAGAGGAATTTGCCATAGTCCATAACTTTACAGACTGGCGGCTCAGCATTTGGACTGATTTCCACAAGATCAAGAGTTGCTTCTTCAGCTGTCTGCATCGCTTCTGCGAGAGACACTACTCCAATCTGTTCGCCATCTTTACCGATTAATCGTACCTCGCGAGCACGGATCTCGTCATTAATGCGGGCTTTATCGCCCTGAGCCTTATTATTAGCGCCTTTAATGTGCTAATCCTCCAAAAATTAAAAACTGATGCCCGCCAGTTTCTCATGCCAGCGGGCTGAATCTTATACACTCACCATTACTTAATGGTTTTCTCCGCAACTTCCTTTTGTGCCAGTTCAATGAAGGCATCAACAGACATTGAGCCTAAATCATCACCTTTACGGGAACGAACGGCGATGTGCCCTGCTTCGACTTCTTTGTCACCACAGACCAACATATAAGGAACGCGCTTTAAAGTGTGCTCGCGGATTTTAAAGCCTATCTTCTCATTTCTCAAGTCAGACTTTACTCTAAATCCTGCATTCTGCAGTTTTTGTACAGTTTTTTGCACATATTCAGCCTGATTGTCGGTAATATTCATCACCACCATCTGCTGAGGTGCTAACCAGAGCGGGAAGAATCCGGCAAATTCTTCAGTAAGAATACCGATGAAACGTTCAAGAGAACCTAACACCGCACGGTGAATCATCACCGGAACCCGACGCTCGCCATCTTCAGCAACGTAAGTTGAACCTAAGCGGCCAGGCATAGAGAAGTCGAGTTGCACAGTACCGCACTGCCATGCACGGTCCAGACAATCATACAGGGTAAATTCAATTTTAGGGCCGTAGAAGGCACCTTCTCCCGGTAACCAGCTGAATTCGATACCCTTGCTGTCCAGCGCTTCTGCCAGTGCTTTTTCTGCTTTATCCCAGATTTCATCACTGCCTACGCGCTTTTCAGGGCGGGTAGACAGCTTAACTTCAATTTTTTCGAAGCCGAACGCCTTGTAGGCATCGTAAATCATGTCGATACACAGCCCCACTTCACTGAGGATTTGTTCTTCAGTACAGAAGATGTGGGCATCGTCCTGGGTAAATCCACGAACACGCATCAGACCATGCAAGGCACCGGAAGGTTCATTACGGTGACAGCAACCGAACTCAGCCATACGCAAAGGCAGGTCGCGATATGATTTCAGCCCCTGGTTAAATATTTGTACGTGACCCGGACAGTTCATCGGCTTAATGGCATATTCACGCTTTTCCGATTCTGTAGTGAACATGTTTTCAGCGTATTTATCCCAGTGACCGGATTTTTCCCACAATACGCGGTCCATCATCAACGGACCTTTTACTTCGTCGTAGGAATAGCTCCGCAGCATTTTACGCACGAACTGCTCAAGCTCGGTGTAAATAGACCAGCCGTCGTTATGCCAGAACACCATGCCCGGCGCTTCTTCCTGCCAGTGGAACAGATCCAGGGTTTTACCTATTTTACGGTGATCACGCTTTTCAGCTTCTTCCAGGCGTTGCAGGTAAGCTTTCAACTGTTTCTTGTCTGCCCAGGCTGTACCATAAATACGCTGCAGCATTTTGTTGTCGCTGTTACCACGCCAGTAGGCACCCGCCACTTTCATCAGTTTGAAATGTTGACAGAACTTCATGTTCGGCACATGAGGACCACGACACATATCGATGTATTCTTCGTGGTGATACAGGCCAGGGAAAGAGTCTTTAGGAATGTTCTCGTCGAGAATTTCCATTTTATAGGTTTCGCCGCGGGCTTCAAAAGTATCCCGCGCTTCCTGCCAGCTAACGTTTTTCTTCACTACGTCGTAGTTAGTTTTGGCCAGCTCCAGCATCCGCTTTTCAAGCTTCTGCAAATCTTCCTGCGTCAGGCTGTGTTCCATATCCACATCGTAATAAAAGCCGTTGTCGATAGTCGGACCGATTGCCATCTTTGCATCAGGCCATAACTGTTTAATAGCGTGGCCGATTAAGTGCGCGCAGCTGTGACGGATGATTTCAAGACCATCTTCGTCTTTAGCGGTAATGATTTGCAACGCTGCGTCAGACTCAATCAGGTCGCAGGCGTCTACACGGTCACCGTTAACACGGCCGGCAATGGTCGCCTTGGCGAGACCGGGGCCGATGTCAGCAGCAACATCCATTACCGAAACAGCAGAATCGAAAGCGCGCTGGCTTCCGTCAGGAAGTGTAATTACAGGCATGTTATATCCTTTACAGTGGTGACGCCTACTCTGCGCCACTTGCATTAATTTGTGGTGTACAGCGTTAAAATAACGCAATGAAAAGTATTCAGATGCCTACCTGCATCTGACAAAAGAGACCGAATTATAACGGCTTAAATGCTGTGCGCAATGACACATTACTTTAATTGTGAATACAGCTGTTTTCGTTGCTGGCATTCACAGTAATGTTTGCCATAATTTCTCCATGGTTCACCTGGCGGTCAATGACGTTTATTCCTATGTGGCATTTCATCTGCGAACATATAAGCGATGCAACACAGACATTTTTTAGTTACACAAAACGTGCAACGATCAGCGGCGGTGATACCCACTCTGCCTTTGTTATCAATGATGAAACCCACCGGTACTTTGTAAAAATCAACCCGCTGTTGAATGGCCATAAGCTGCGTTACGAAATGGACGGACTGAAGGCATTATCCCGGTCCGGCGCGCTGTATGTACCCGCCGCAGTGTGTCACGGACAAATCGACGAAGATGACCAGCATTTTGAATATCTGGTGCTGCAACATCTCAAGTTGCGCCAGCCCGGCAAAGGCGAATGGTCTGTGTTCGGCGAGCGGCTGGCAACGCTCCACCGTACAGCCCTCGCCCAACAGTTTGGCTGGCACGAAGACAATTACATTGGTCAGACCCGGCAACACAATACGCTTAACAAAAACTGGTCTCGCTTTTTTGCCGAAACCCGGATTGGCCTGATGATGGAAGATTGTGCCCGTCACGGGATTCGCCTCACCAATATTGATGTACTGGTGACACAAATCCATACGCTGTTAAAAGAGCATCAGCCACGTGCGTCATTACTGCACGGTGATTTATGGAGTGGCAATGCCGGTTTTTGTAAGTTCGGCCCGGTCATTTACGATCCGGCGGTTTACTATGGTGACCGTGAAGCAGACATTGCCATGACAGAGCTTTTCGGCGCGTTTCCACAGGAATTTTACGCCGGATATAACCAGACATGGCCACTGGATAAAGGTTACCGGAACAGAAAGCACATCTATAATCTCTATCATTTGCTCAATCATGCATTACTTTTTGGCGGACACTATATACAATCGTGCAAAGAACAAATTTCCGCTATCCGGCAACCTGTTGAGTAATGCCAAAGACACTCCTGACATTCCTGAAAATACTGCTGTCTGTTATCGCCGCCCTGATTTTGAATGGCTGCGGGCTGGCGCCCCCGCTGACGACGGACCTTGAAGAATACGCCTCCCGCCTGGCACGGGTGCTGGATAGCAGCTTCCCTGATGTGGGATCTGACACAACGCTACCCTATCCTTCCCGGCAAACGTTGTTTAATCCCCTTGAAGAGGCTGAAATAACCTTACCCGATTTTTATTCTATTCAGTCCTGTGAATTAGGTACGCTGGTAGCAGAACGGAACACCACGCTTGGAAAACAACAGGATGCCGCTGCGAGCTGGGTATATGAATCCGCGCTGGTAACGGCGCTGGAAAATTGTGTCAGAAAACTAAAACAAACGGATGAAAACCCGTCACTTGCCAACCGGCTGGATGAACTTCGGGCAATGAAAGCAACACAACTGCAGAAAGTGTGGGCGAACCTGATCCAAACCAGTACCGAAACCCGCCAGGCGCTCTCTCAGAGCAAGGAATTGATAACCGCCGGTAATAACCGCGATGCCGAAAGCGGTATTAATGCTCTGGCCTGGTTAACAACCCTGCCTGATGCAGGAAATGTCACATCAGAACAAATTAACGGGCAACTTAAAATTCTGGAATCATCCCGCATTCCGGCCAAAGTCTGGAAATCTCAAAAAGTCTTCTCGGCACATTTATCTGCCCTGAACCGCTTACTCCCCGCTCCTCTGGCAGACATTAACTGTGATAACGGTAAAGCCTCTGAACAGGCAGAAATACTCAGAAATGTTTTTTATCTGTTCTTCATTGAACGCATACAACCTGCCGGCAGTCAGTTAAATCAGTACATGTATAAACTGCAGCCAACCCTGAACACGCTTCAGGCATCCCCTTATTTGTCTGAGGCATTCAAAGACTATTTAACTGAGCGTGAACTGGAGTTCCGGCAATACCGTGAGGTGATGGCAGAACATATCGGATTGTGGCAGCACTTCCTTGGACGGTGCAATTTATCGCCACAGGCGGGGTAATGTTACAGGGAATAAGTGTTCATCAGTCACTGTGGCGAAGACAGGTTAATTTCAGGCTTAACTTGCTGTACAACAAAAATGCCTTTGTCGGGTATAAACTCAAAGTCCGGCACCGGCAGATTGTCCGCCGCCTTTGTGACATAAACAACCCAGTATTCCACGTGAGGCGCATGACGGTCGGAATAAAATCCTACGCCGATAAACTGCTGTTCCCGATAAAAATCAAGCTCACCGAGCAGATGTTGCCGGTGAGACTTTGAGCCTTTAAAAGCACGCCAAACAGAATCCGGTGTCGTGTAGCCGCCGGCAATAGCTTCCACCTGATTACCCATAACACCGCTGTAATAGCGTGGCAGCGGAAAACCGATTTCCCGCAAACGGCTGTTAGGACTGCCTCCCACATTGTGCATGACCATACCAACCTCAGCCATGACCCGGGCTTTATCATCTGCGGCCTGAGCAAGCAGCGGATGACATTGAATGGAAGCGCGCTGCTGTAACGGATCCTGCTGTATGAGTTTTGCCAGAGCAATGGCCTGCGGGCTGAAGCCACAAGCCGTTACATCGTTTTCTGCAGTTTCCTCTGCCGGCATAACAGCAAAGGGCATGAGTAACATGGTAAGGAAAATTGACCTGAATATTTGCAATGCACTTCCTTATGAAAAGCCCATAAAACGGCGAAGCGTATCGTCTAACATATCGGGTCAGCCAAATCAGTCAAGCCTGAACGTCGAAAAACTAATGGCAGAGACGGGGCTGCCCTGGCTTTACATCCGCTGTTCTGTTGATACTTCAACACTTTCTGTTACACCACCACCTTCAATATTAAGCCACATCTGGCCATCCTGAACGGTAACCTGAATTTGCATTGAACGCTGAACTGCGTTTGCAAGCCTGGTCACCACAGATTCAGGCAAGGTGAAAACAGATAAATTTTTCCGGCTCTGAAGTTTGTTTTGCTCTTTTTTCCACCACACTTCGAAACTGTTATCGGCGCAGGCGTAAATAAGCATTTGCCGGCTCTGATTACAGCCTTTTTTAATCCGTTGTTCTGAGGGCTGGCCCAGTTCAATCCACAGTTCAATTTCATCACTCAGGCTTTTTTGCCACAAATCAGGTTCATCATCATCAGATAAGCCTTTGGTAAATTGCAGCCGCTCATGGGCATTGGCGATAAATGCAATGATACGCAACATCATACGTTCATCGTTTTCAGAGGGATGACGGGCAATGGTCAGGTTGTGGTCGTTATAATAGTTGCGGTCCATATCCGTTATGGATAGTTCTGCTTTGAAGATAGTCGCTTTCAGTGCCATGGGTTTTCCGGATAATCTGACGATGCCGGCAGCAAAATCACAGACTGCCAGACAATAATTTCCAGCTATCTTAACAGCTTATCCCGTTGACAGTGTGACTTCTTTAACACGTCCTCAGGGAGGAGAAATCACCAGATAAGATCCAAGACCAATGGTGAAAATAAAGCTGCCCCAAATCGCATGCTCAACAACGACAACCGGTGTAGAACGCGTCTGCATATACCGGTAACCAAACAGCGCACCACCGAACCACGAAAGTATCATGGCAATCCAGTTACCATAAACCAGATGCACCAGTCCGAAAACGAAGGTGCTGATCCCCCAACGCATCATCTTTGACGGCAAAATGGTCTTATAACGATGAAAAAAATACGTGCGGAAAATTATTTCCTGAGGGATCACCGAAACGATGGGATAGATCAGTAATGTCAGCATCCATAATTCAGGTTCGTTCAGGGGCCATTGCAGAAACAGTTCCGGCTTTATCAGATAAACCAGTGCGCCCAGCAGGCAGGCCCAGGGAATGAACAATTTTAATGTAGTACGAAGGTGGGTGAAAAAATCCTGCCAGTGCCACAATCTGAAACGCTTGAACTGTTTATCTGCGAGCAGTACCGCAAGGCAGGCAACACCGGTGAGTCCCAACAAAGGCATAAGGTATCCGGCGACCTGATTAACCCAGTAGGCAATTGCCAGCGGTAACATAAAGAACAGCGCAATCATTTCCGCCCACAAACGCATCTGAAAAGCCCTTAACAAATTAATATGACAGTACCGTGACATTATAATGCTATTCGTCCCGTTATGGTGAAAAAATCAGCGTTTATTTATCAATAATTGGTATGAAAAAAAGACAGCAGAAACGAAAGAGGCCTGGCGGCATTCACACTATCATTGCCGGCAGCTCCCTCTGGGGAAAAGGATTGAATTGCTAAAAGGTTGGCTCTGAAGCAATTTTGCATTACCTTTGTCCCGGTAATGATTAGAAATGAGCGGGTTAAATGGCATCGCCAAAAGATTTATTAGGCCTGATTGAGCAGCAATACCCTTCTCTGTCGCCTTCAGCCAGGCAGATTGCTGCCTACGTTCAGCAGCATCCCATCGCACTGGTGAGCAAAAGTACTGCTGAAATCGCCAGACTGAGCGGCACATCCAAAGCTACCGTCAGCCGTTTTTTCCGTCAGTTAGGGTTTGAGTCTCACCAGGACGTGAAAGACGCCATGCTGTCGATGCGTGAAAAAGGCCTGCCATTACCGCTGGATGAAAATCAACCGGATCATTATCAACAGGAAATCCGCAATTTAGCCATGACCTTCGACGGACTGAAACCGGACACGGTGGACCAGGTAGTGTCGTTGCTGGCAGATTCTGAACGAATTACGCTGATAGGTTACAGGAACGCCTACCCGCTGGCGCTGCATTTCAGACAGCAACTGAAACAGGTACGCAGCACAGTAAGGCTTTTGCCTCAACCCGGCCAGTCGCTGGGTGAAGATCTTATTGATATTCCGGAAAATGAAGTGGTGGTTTTGTTGGGCTTTCGCAGACGCACCCGTATATTCTCCCGGATTGTAGACGCGCTGAATGCCCACACCACCGTTTTGATCACCGACCCCACGGGCCAGGTGTATAACCAGAAAGTGTCTCATCTGCTGGTTTGCCATCCCGGCCAGCAACATGCCTTCGACAGCTATGCAGCACCTATGAGCCTGATCTCTTTTCTCGCGAACAGAGTATTTGAAAGGCTGGGAGATAAAGCTGTAAAACGCGCCGCCCGCATTGCCAGTATGTATGATGAGCTCGACGAGCTTGAACCTTAATGCGTTTTCAGTAGTCGAACTAAAATGCGACTAAATGCGTAAAAAAATCGTCATTTTAAATTGATTATTTTTTAACCTTTGTGACAGTATACAAATTACTGGTCTGATAAGGCGGTGCCGGCCGCATTTGAACAGTGTAAGGACAACTGGCAATTACCTGCGCACAACGGACGTGATAAACAGGAGTAACATGCAAACATCAATTATCCCTTTGGAAGAAGCTTCCAGTGTTCTCGCTTTCTGGTTCAACGAGCTGGAATCAGAACAGTGGTTCCGTGCAGATGAGGGGTTAGATAATTTAATCCGGTCCCGGTTCGGGAAAGTTCACAACGCAGCCGCAAACAGTGAATTATGGCCCTGGCGTGCAACACCGTCAGGCAGACTGGCCGAAATTATTGTACTGGATCAGTTCTCACGTAATATCTACCGTAACGATGCCCGCGCTTTCGCTTGCGACAGTATGGCGCTGGCCCTGTCCCAGGAAGCGTTGAGAGTAGAAGCTGATAAAGCACTTACCGTGGCTCAGAAGACCTTTTTATTCATGCCCTTTATGCATTCCGAATCACTGGCTATTCATGACATGGCCATGGAACTGTTTAATATAGACGGTCTGGAGCTGGAATTTGAATACGAGCAGGAACACCGGGATTTATTGCTAAAATTTGGCCGCTATCCGCAACGCAATAAAGCGCTGAAGCGCAAATCGACCAAAGAAGAAAAAGCATTTCTTAGCCAGCACTTCATCGAAGCCTGACGTAACGCAATCCGGATACAACAGACTTCATTCTGCTGTATCCGGCTTCCCTTTAACGGGTATAAGGTTCCACCGGTAAACCGGCCACTTTCCATGCATCGAAGCCGCCTTCAATGTGGACGACATCTTCAAACCCCATATCCATCAAAGTTGCTGTTGCCAGCGTGGAACGCCATCCCGACTGACAATACAAAACAAAGCGCTTACCACCACCGAATACCGGTTTGTAATATGGACTGTCCGGGTCGACCCAAAACTCCAGCATACCGCGGGGAGCGTGGATTGCTCCCGGGATCTGCCCTTCCCGCTCAAGTTCTCTGACATAACGAATATCCACCAGTACAACGTCCGCTTTGTACACTGTTTCATTTGCCTGCTCAGGGCTTATGGTTCCGATGCGCGCTGATGCGTCTTCCAGTAACGACTTAAAGCCTTTTTTTAATGCCATGTGCTTCACTCCTGAATGAAACCGTATAAACGGACGGATCATTTGTAATTCCTATGCCACACCAGTGTGAACATAAGTGTCAAACATACTGCAGCGCAGCATAATTTTACAAATTCATAACATAAATAGTCGCCATCAATATGAAAACATGTGGAAAAAAGCATTTGTTTCTATTGACAGAATGGTGAAACGATTGTTTCATAGAACAACGCAATCCGACCGTTCCAGTCATGCATACCACAACAAACCCGTTTATGACTTTACCGCAAAAGTCAGGTGCACCACTGTGCATACAAAATAATACCGCTGTGCCTCTTGCCAGCTATCGCCTTGCCGTTAAGGATCTTTTCCATATGGCAGGGCTTCCTACATCTGCAGGCAATCCGGACTGGCTGAGCAGCCACCCTCTTCCTTTAGCAACGTCGCCGGTGGTAACTAACTTAATTCAGCATGGTGCCAGGTTTGTGGGCAAAACGCTTACAGACGAGCTGGCTTACAGTCTGAACGGACAAAATAAGCATTATGGTACACCGGAGAACCCGGCGGCGCCGGACCGGCTGCCCGGCGGCTCCAGTTCCGGTTCAGCCACAGCGGTCAGCCTGAATCTTGCTGATATCGGGCTCGGTACTGACACCGGCGGATCCATTCGCGTTCCGGCCAGCTATCAGGGTTTATTTGGATTACGTCCTACACACGGTGAAATCAGCACTGACCACATGGTGGCGCTGGCGCCATCCTTTGACACCGTAGGTGTGATGACCAGAGATCTGACAACCCTTGAGAATACCGTTGCGGTGTTGCTTCCCCACCTTCATGACACCGAGACACTGCCACTAAGTCTGGTAACCAACCTGACAGACGGTTGCGGACATAGAGAAGCCATTCTGCAGTGGCATGAAACACAAGCTTCACTGCATCCTGAACTGTTTATGCCGCCCTGCGAACTGACCACAGAAGCCTGGCAGACCGGTGAAACATTCAGAGTCATTCAGGGTTATGAAATCTGGCAACAACACGGACACTGGCTGAGTAATAACCGGCCGGACATTGCATCGGATATTCAATTGCGTCTGAATAGTTGTGCTGCGTTAACCAGCCATGAAGTTAATGAAGCAAAACAGCGCAGAGACGCTTTCAATGCCTGGTTTTCAGAGGTGGTGTCAAACCGCATTCTGGTGATGCCGACAACCCCCGGCATCAGTCCGCTATTATCTACACCGGCTGAATCATTAGCCGGATACAGAAACCAGCTACTCTCACTGACATCCCTGGCAGGTTTAAGCGGATGTCCCCAGTTACACCTGCCTCTGTTCAGTTTAAACAATGCTCCCTGTGGCCTTTCTCTTCTGGGCCCGCGGGGAAGTGACAGGCAACTGCTGAAGATTGCCCGTACCCTATTATCAGGAAAACCACAATAATGACTAAAAACACAATGAGCGGATTCACTGCCCCTCACTATGCTGCGGCGCAGGTGGGAAATGCCATCCTTGAAAAAGGAGGCACAGCGATTGAAGCCATGGTAGCGGCTGCCGCCTCTGTTGCCGTTGAATACCCCCATATGAACGGCTTAGGCGGCGATGGTTTCTGGTTGATCAGCGAACCCGGCAAAGCGCCGGTAGGCATTGATGCAGCAGGCATTGCGGCAAAGCATGCAACGCCGGCGTTTTATAAAGGCCTGAACGCCATCCCTGAACGGGGAGGTAAAGCGGCACTGACTATGGCAGGCGCAGTATCAGGCTGGCAGAAAGCGCTTGAAATCAGCGCACAATGGCAAGCACCTTTACCACTGGGCACCCTGTTAGACACAGCTGTCAATCAGGCAAGCTGGGGCATTGAAGTCACTCAAAGTCTGAGTGATGCCAGCTTTAAAACCTTTGACACACTCGCCGGCGATCCGGCTTTCGACCAGTTTCTGATTAAGGGGAAGGCCCTTAAGAAAGGCAAGATAGTTAAATTGCCGAAACTGGCTGAAACCTTAAAGCATCTGGCTGAGGCCGGACTCGACGATTTCTACCGGGGTGAAACCGCAGAAAAACTGGCTGCCGATTTGCAGGCTGCAGGTTCTCCGGTCACCCTTGAAGACTTTCACAGCTATGAAGCGAAACTGGTCGAGCCCCTGAGTGTCACCACCTCGAAAGGGACTTTATACAACCTGCCTGCGCCTACACAGGGTATTGCTTCGTTACTCATTCTGGCGTTGTACGACAGGGTTTGGCAGCAAGGTTCTGATGATGCCGACATGGTGCATTTACTGATTGAATGTACCAAACAAGCTTTCATCAAACGAAACCGCTATGTTACAGATCCAAGCCGCCTCAGCGTTGATTTGCAGAGTTTGCTCTCGCCGGAATCACTGCAAGATATGCAACAGCATATTCAACTGGAAAGTGCACAAGCCTGGCCACATCCGGCCATTCCCGGCGACACCATCTGGATGGGCGCATGTGACAGCGAAGGCCGGATGGTAAGTTACATTCAGTCCCTTTACTGGGAATTCGGCAGCGGTGTAGTCAGTCCGTCTACAGGCATAGTGTGGAATAACCGCGGGACGTCATTTTCTCTGGATGCCTCCAGTCACCAGTATCTGCAACCGGGACTGACCCCTTTCCATACGCTGAACCCTGCCTATGCAGAGCTCAACGATGGCCGGCGCATCAGTTACGGCACCATGGGCGGCGAAGGGCAACCGCAAACCCAGGCAGCGCTGTTTGCCCGTCACGTTTATCACAATCAGCCGCTGGATAAATCCATTGCACTGGGTCGCTGGCTACTGGGCCGGACCTGGGGTGATGTGAGCCATAATCTGAAAGTTGAACGTGACGTTAACGACTATGTGGGCGAAGCCTTACGGTCCAGGGGACATGACATGGTTGTTGTTGAAGCCTGTAACGAACTGATGGGCCATGCCGGCGCAGTAGTCAGACACCCTGACGGCAGTACACAAGCAGCCACCGATCCCCGCAGTGACGGTAAAGCCTTTGCTACGGCGTCATCTGTTTCAACAGCATCAGCTGGTCAGGGAGAAATATAAAAATGGAATTTATCAGTGAAAATTTAACCATTATTTTGGCCATGATGGGCACCGGTGTTTTCGCCGGACTACTGGCCGGGTTACTGGGTGTCGGAGGCGGCATTGTCATCGTACCGGTGTTGTTTTTCCTGTATCAGGCGCTGGGAATAAGCGCTGATACTGCCATGATTGTGGCAACGGCCACATCACTGGCCACCATTGTTCCTACATCGGTCAGTTCAATTATGGCCCATAACAGGAAAGGCAATGTCGACTTTGAGTTACTTAAACACTGGGCAATTTTCATATTGCTTGGTGTGCTGGCCGGCAGCTATCTGGTGACAAAAACCGACGGAAAATGGCTTGCCATGATGTTCGGTATCATCGCTACCCTGTCGGCACTGAACATGCTGATTGGTAAGAAAAATGCCATCGCACAATCGCTGCCTGGCAAGGGCGGTCAAAGTATTATGGCTACCTGTATCGGCTTTTTCAGCAGCATGGTTGGCATCGGGGGCGGCACATTAACCGTTCCCACTCTGACATTTTGTAACTATCCCGCCCACCGTGCGGTAGGAACAGCCGCAGCAGTGGGTCTGATCATTTCTCTCCCCGCAGCGTTAACTATGTTGATTGTGGGTGAACGCCCTGCTGACGCACCGTTTGCCACTTTCGGGCTGGTTAACCTTCTTGGCTTCGCCTGTATTGTTCCCCTTACTGTGCTGTTTGCACCTGTAGGCGCAAGCATCGCGAACAAACTCAATCCTGCAATGCTTAAAAAAGTCTTTGCCCTTGTTCTTATCATAACCGGCGTGCGCATGCTCGCGCAGACGATTATCCAGGAATTCCTATGAAACCTTTATCTCTCCCTCCCCGCTTACTCATGGGCCCGGGCCCGATAAACTGCTATCCGCGTGTATTACAGGCCATGACTACCCAACTGGTGGGTCAGTATGACCCTGTGATGACAGGCTACATGAACGAAGTGATGGCCTTGTACCGGCAGGTGTTTAATACCCGAAATAAACAAACGCTGTTAGTTGACGGTACGTCACGGGCCGGTATTGAGGCTGTGCTGGTCTCCTGTATCGAACCCGGCGATAAGGTGCTGGTGCCGGTATTTGGCCGCTTTGGCCACTTACTGGCTGAAATTGCAGAGCGGGCCGGCGCGGAAGTTCATACTATCGAAACGCCCTGGGGCACGGTGTTTGAACCTGAACAAATTGAAGCAGCTATTCGTGAAGTCCGCCCGAAAGTACTGGCAATTGTGCAGGGCGATACATCCACAACGATGTTGCAGCCACTGGAGCATTTAGGCGAAATTTGCCGGAAATACGATGTACTGTTTTACAGTGACGCCACCGCCTCGATTGGCGGCAACCCTTTCGAGACTGACGCCTGGGGCTTGGATGCGGTATCGGTGGGATTGCAAAAATGTTTAGGCGGCCCGAGTGGCAGTGCACCTGTGACTCTGAGTGAAAAATACGTAGCCTGCGTGCGCAAGCGTCACCACGTTGAAGCCGGAATACGGGACAGTCATCACCAGGCGGCCAGCGGCTCCAGGATCCGTTCAAACTATTTCGACCTGCCTATGATCATGGATTATTGGGGGGAAGAACGCCTGAATCACCATACTGAAGCAGCATCAATGCTCTTCTGTGCCCGCGAATGTGCCGTGAATTTGCTGGAAGAAGGACAGGATCAGGTGCTTAAACGCCATCAACTGGCGGGTAACGCCATGCTGGCCGGCGTACAGGCAATGTCTCTGAAACCTTTTGGTGATTTGAAAAACAAAATGACCAATGTCGTCGGCGTGACCATTCCTGACAACGTGGATGGCGAAGGGATAAGACATACTTTGCTTAACACCTTTAACATCGAGATTGGCACCAGTTTCGGCCCTCTGAAAGGTAAAATATGGCGTATCGGAACAATGGGCTATAACGCCCGTGAAGATGCGGTCTATCACACACTTCAGTCTTTAGAAACCGTACTTCGCCGTGCCGGATTCGCCCTGCGACCGGGCGCCGCGGTAGACGCAGCCATGGACGTTTATGCAGGTCAGCAACATGTCTGAATATCAGAGTCTTGCACAACTTGTGATGGCCAGACTGGACGAACTCGGGCAAATCAGCCAGTCACCTGACTACCTGGACAGACGCTATCTGACAGCCGAACACCAGCAGGCAAACCGGCTTGTTGCCACCTGGATGAGTGAAGCCGGCATGATTACCTGGCAGGATGCTGCCGGCAATTTGTGGGGACGACTTGAAAGTTCAGTCCCCGATGCGCCACGGTTTATTATCGGCAGTCATCTGGATACGGTTCCTAATGGCGGCAAATACGATGGCATGCTGGGTGTCATTGCGCCTGTTGCCATTGTGCAAATGCTTCAGGGCACACAATTCCCGCTGCCGTTTCACCTCGACATAGTCGGTTTCGGCGATGAGGAAGGCACCCGTTTCGGTTCTACGTTACTGGGTAGCCGGGCACTCACAGGACAATGGCCGGACGCCTGGTCGAAGCTTAAAGACGAAAATGGCCTGAGCCTGCCGGATGCACTCCGGTCTTTCGGACTGGATTTCGACAATGTGAAGCAGGCAGATATTACCGCCAGCCGTCCGCTGGGTTATCTGGAGCTGCACATTGAACAGGGGCCGGTGCTGGAAAATGCCAATCTGCCGGTAGGTGTAGTAACCGCTATATCCGGTGCCCGCAGATTCAATATTGATGTTACCGGTATGGCGGGTCATGCCGGTACCGTGCCTATGAACATGCGACTGGACGCGCTGGCAGCTACCAGTGAAATGATTCTGGCCGTTGAAAGTCAGGCCAGGACTCACGGCGTCGTCGCGACGGTAGGAAAAATTGAAAACCGCCCGAATGGCGTAAACGTGATATCAGGGAGTACCCGTTTTTCACTGGATATCCGCAGTGAAGACGACAACCACCGTGATGCAGTGCTGGAACAAATCATGCAGCAATTTAATCAGATTGCTGCCCGCAGGAAACTGACTCTGCATGTCGAGCAAACCCATAGTGCCGGCGCCGTGCAGTGCGACCACCGGCTGCAGTCCATCTTAAAAACGGCCATCGGTGAATGCGGGGTCCCCCCCTTTTCTCTGCCATCCGGAGCCGGACACGATGCCATGGCAATGGCCCTCATGTGTCCTGTTGCCATGATGTTTTTACGCTGCGACAAAGGGATAAGCCATCATCCCGCGGAGTCCATTTTAACAGAGGATGTGGCAGTGGCGCTTGCAGCGTTACATGCAACCATTAAGCATTTAGCAAATTAAGATCTTTTGACCGTAAACCACGTTGGAGTGACGATGATTATTAAACGTATCTATAATGATGAAGAAGGGAAAAGTCACTTTGGAGAAGTGGAAATACCATTGTCAGACGGTGGCCCCATCGGCCTTTTATCTGACCGTTTTGACGCCGGTACTGTGATATTCAGGGAAACCCCCGCCGATTACGATTTTAAATGGCACCCAGCCCCTGCGCGGCAACTGCTGTTTATCATTAAAGGTCGCGCAGAATTTAAAGTCTCCAACGGTGAGCGTCATGTTTTCGGTGCAGGCGATGTACTGCTGCTGGAAGATACAGAAGGTGAAGGCCATTGCAGCCGCGCTATGTACAACGAAGTGCGCCATTCTATTTTTGTCACCCTGCCGGATCATGTGACATTCTGATCGATGGATTATTAGTCGCAGGGCCCCGTGCAAAGATGAGAAATCGTGCCGGGGCTTTTTTATACCCGCCCCGCTGCACCCGTACATGTCTTGAGCAGAGCAAACTCCCCAAAGAAGAGCAAATTCACCAAACAAGTGCACCCGTTTTCCGTGCTTTTCCCCCTTTACCTGAATTGACTTATTAAATAAAAAATTTACCTATATTTTTCAATAAGATAAAAACTTACACCATAACATGACCACTTGGTCAGTTTATTGCAATCCTGTCATGCAAATTAACGCTCAATTACCGAGAATTTGCTACTGTGTTTCGTTGTTCATATCACATTGTTTTTTGTCTGATTATTCTTCTGCAGGCAAACCTGTCTTTTGCGCAATCGTCCCCTGCGGACATGAACAACTGGTTTCGAAATTTTAAACAAACCGCTACGCCCGCAGAACTTTACCGCTTTCTTCATGCCATGCCCAAGGGCGGCGATTTACATCATCATCTTACCGGCGCTGCTTTTAGTGAGTGGTGGTGGGAACTGGCGACTGATACTAAGCGTAACGGTGGTTATGAGTACTTCACCCGAACCCGTCTGACATTATGTGACGGCTTCGACGCCAATGCCTTTTCACCGGCATCCCCTTACCTGCTGTTTAAAACCATACAGGCATCAACTTTTGCATCCCTCAGTGAATGCGAAAAGAAAGGTTATACGCCCCTTGCTGCATTAACCGCCAGTCAGAAAGAAGCTTTCCTCGACAGCCTGCGACTGGATAAAGAGGGTGAAGGCCGTGATGAGTTCTTTCAGACCCACTGGCAACGGTTAAATGATCTGACCCGCAATCCTGTTCTGATCAGTGAATTATTGCTGCTGAACATGGAAGCCTATGCCAGAGAAAATGTGCAGTATCTGGAAACGCAGGCTGGCGTGCACGGCATGCTCAAACCCGACGGGACCGGATACTCTGCCGAAGAGGCTTTAGCCATTATGCAGGCAGCCCTTAGCAGTGAACGGGCTGTCAAAACCGGCGTGACAGTGAAATTCCAGTATGCGCTGCTGCGCTTTCTGCCCGACGCTGAAGACACCCTGAAGTCGCTTTACGCATTTGTCGACGCTCACCGGGATATCTACAGAGGCATTAACCTTGTCGGCCGTGAAGACAACGACAAAGGCTACCCTTTACGTTTCCTGTCTACCTTTCGCTCCCTGCGTCAACAATATCCTGCTATCCCGCTCTCAATTCATGCCGGTGAAGTAGATGAACCTAACCGCCATGTCCGCGATACGCTCTTACTGGGCGCTGACAGAATTGGCCACGGTTTAAATACCATTACCGATCCGGACACCCTGCTATTGATGCGTCACGGTCCTTACCTGATTGAAATTAATCTGATTTCGAATTTGTTACTTGAATATGTAAGCCAGTACAGCGAGCACCCCTTCGCCGAATATCTCCGCACCGGTATTCCGGTTGCCTTATCAACGGATGACCGTGGTATGTGGGATTCTACGCTCACCGATGAATTCTATGTCGCCGTGTCTCAGTTTAACCTTTCATGGCAGGAACTGCGTGTTCTGGTAAATAACTCTGTTCAGTTCAGTTTCCTGACAGATGAAGAAAAGACACCTCTGCTTAGCCGTCTAAACCAGCATCTGGATGCATTTGAGAAGAAAGTCATCAGTCAGCAAGCACTGCCCGGCTATGCCGCACCCCGCCAGTTCATTTGCAAATTTGAACCACAAATATGCACGTCACCTCAAGGAGAGGACAGTGTCAGCAAACCCTGAATTGTTATATGGTCTTGAAGACCGCCCTAACCTGCTGAAAACCTCCACGGCAGCATTTCAGCATGTCCTGGCGAGTTTTGTAGGGGTAATTACGCCCACACTGATTATCGCCGCTGCACTGGGTTTGGAATCACACATCCCGTTTCTGGTCAGTATGGCATTGTTTGTCTCTGGCATGGGAACGGTGATTCAGACCAAACGAATTGGCCGTATAGGCAGCGGACTGGTTGCCGTTCAGGGTACCAGTTTTGCTTTTGTCAGTGCGCTTATACTGGCCGGCACGACAGTGCGCAGCCGCGGGGGCAGCGACGATGAAGTAATGGCTATGCTGATGGGCATTTCTATGGCCGGCGCCCTGGTAGAGGTGGGCTTAAGCTTTTTTATTCACCGTCTTAAACGTCTGCTGAGCCCCGTCATCACCGGCATTGTGATTACATCTATCGGCTTGTCGCTGATTAAAGTAGGCATGACAGACCTCGCCGGCGGTTTCGGTGCCACTGATTTCGGTCAGATCAACCATGTTGGTTTGGGTTTATCCGTGCTGTTCATCATCATTTTCCTTAATGCATCATCGAACTTATGGCTTCGGCTAAGTGCCATTTTTATCGGCATGGCGCTGGGCACTTTGTGTGCGTGGAGCTTCGGCAATGTGTCATTTTCTCATTTGTCAGACCTGCCCGTTCTGGCGTTTCCGGCTCCTTTTCAATACGGTATTGCTTTCGACTTCAGCCTCTTCCTGCCCGTCGCGTTAATATACCTGTTCAGTGCCCTGGAAACCGCCGGCGATCTGACGGCTAACAGCGTATTTTGTAATCAGCCTATTAAAGGCCCGGTCTATATCAAACGTATTCAGGGCGGCATATTGGGTGATGGCATAAACTCAGTGCTGGCAGCCTGCTTCAACACATTTCCCAATACCACTTTCGGTCAAAATAATGGTGTGATTCAGTTAACCGGTATTGCCAGTCGACGCGTCGGCATTGCTATCGGCATTTTCTATCTGCTGTCAGGCATCTTTCCCGTTATCGGCGGAATTCTTCAGGCGATTCCCAAAGCCGTGCTTGGCGGCGCCACACTGGTCATGTTCGCTATGGTGGCAGTGGGCGGTCTGAAAATTCTGATGCAGCAAACTCTGGACAGACGAACCAGTTTGATAACAGCGTCGGCGCTGGGAATGGGTATGGGTGTAATGATGGTACCGGCGATGACGAATGGTTTTCCGGACTGGCTGGCAAACATCGTTGCCTCACCGGTCACCATGGCGGGGATCACTGCGGTATTTCTGGATGTGATTTTGCCGGAAACTGGCAAACCATTACCAAAAAAACACGTTTTTGACAATTCACCAAAAGAACAAAAGAAATTAGATCCCGATCTGGTGCAGAATACGCGCCTTTCGCACCATGAGGGTGCAAATTAACGCATCTGAAATCAATTTGCACGATAAATTTTCTGCCAAAATAATAATAACTAAAAAATAATTATAAAAATCATTAAGTTAAACCAAATAACTTTCTTGACCAATCGGACAACTTATTGGCACCTAATGTGCTTCTGCTGGTCTGGCTACGTTTAAGCCGCCCGTAGAGGCTGATTACTAAAACAGAGGAAAAACATGAAACACACTCTTTTTGCGGTATCTCCGCTTGCTAAAGCCATTGCATTTGGCCTGGTTTTAGCCCCGGCGTCGGTATTTGCTCAGGAAGCAAATACTCCTTCTGATGAAGAAGTTGAAAAAATTGAAGTGACCGGTTCACTGGGCAGCTTACCTGGCCAGGACGTTGAAGCCGTATTCGGTTTCGGTAAATCAATTTTAGAGACACCGCGTTCGGCTTCAACCATCAGCTCTGAGCAAATGGAGCGTTTCAATGTGTCAGACATTGATGAACTTGTGGCCTTCGCACCGGGTACATTTACCCAGTCATTCTTCGGTGTTGCAGGTTCACTGGATGTGCGTGGTAACCCGGGTGAAGCTTATTTCCGTGGCATGAAGCGTCTTGATAACCCTGGTAACTATCCTACCCCTATCGGTGCATCAAGCCGTATAGACATCGTTCGTGGTCCTGCTTCTCCTATCTACGGCCCGTCTAAAATTGGTGGTTACCTGAACTTTAACCCTAAATCAGCCCGTGCATCATCCGGTCAGTATCTGGATGCACCTACCGGCGCTATGTCATATACCCACGGAACATGGGATAAAAGCATTGTAACTGCTGAAGTTGGCGGTCCGGCTTCTATCGCAGGCAAAGAAATGGGTTATTACGTATACGGTGAAGTTGAGAATTCAGGAAGTTATTATGAAAACTCAGCCACAGATCAGTCTATCCTGCAGGCTTCATTCAACATTGATTTAACCGATAATCTGCGTGTTGAATTCGGTGGCATGTACCATAAGTACGATGGTAACCAGGTAGCAGGCTGGAACCGCCTGACTCAGGAGCTGGTAGACAACGGTACTTATATTACCGGTACTGCTCAACCTCTGGATACAGACGGTGACGGTTCTATCTCCCATGAAGAATACGGCGCAGTGAATCTGGCGGGTAACAGCTTCTTCTATGTACCGGCAGCTTCTTTCACTGATTCAGAAGCCACAGAGTTGATGGCGCTGGAAAACGTGGGTACTACCACACTAAGTGGTTCACAAACGCTGGTAGCGCCTGACGACCAGCTGGTCAATGAAGCCAACACCTTCTATTTCGATGTTATCTATTACGCTGACAGCTGGGAAATTAAGAACCAGTTTTTCTACGACGGCTATGACAACATCAACGAAAATGCCTACGGTTTCTCTCAATTCCACGACAGTTGGGTAATTGAAGACAAAGTAGTATTCTCTACGGAATATGAAACCAACTCACTGCTTGCACAGTTCCAGGTATCGCCTTCAATCCGCTATACCGACTTCCTGCACGGTGATGATTTCACTTATGAATACTTTAACCGTCGCGACCTGACCATGCCGTCTTCTGCACTGGACCGCCGTTTACTGGCAACCCGCAGTGGCATGAACTACGACAACTATGACGAAGGTAATTACCTGGATTTAGGTTTTGCAGCAATGACAGACCTGACCTGGGACTTCGGTCTGAACATCGTATTGGGTCTGCGTTACGACACGATTGATATCGAAAGTACGTCCCGCGAAGATCTGAAACTGCCTGCAGAACAGATTGTAGAAGGTAGTACTACACCAATCACTGAAAAAGAAACTGTTGATGGCGTGTCCTGGAACACCAGTATCTCTTACACTACACCATGGGGCCTGATCCCATACATTACAGTAGCTGAACAGGCGACACTGGTTGCCGGTCAGGGTGCTGAAATTACCGTGGGTCAGCTTAACAATGCTGATGGCAGTGGTGCATTTGATACATCAGACCTGTTCGAATACGGTATTAAAGGTTCATTCCTTGACGACAGCCTGTACTTTGCATTGTCTGTTTATGAGCAGGAACGTACTGACTACAACAGCCAGGCCATCGTAACAAATGCGACAACTCACAACGAAGGTGTCGAGTTAGAACTGCGCTGGGTAGTAAATGAAAACCTGGTTGTTTCTGCCGGTTACACCAATGTTGAAGTTATCAACCTGACAGCCCGTGAAAATGGCAGCCAGTTTGGCTTCCTGGGCTTGGAAGACCTCACTGGTCTGGAAGATCCTTCACTGGTACTGGGCGGTAATGTTATCGGTCTGAACCTGGTTGGTGAAGGTACAAGCAACCCGAAAGCCAAGAAAGCTGGTATTCCGGATAACATCTACACACTGACAGCCACTTATGACTTCCAGAATGGTTTTGCCAGCAGTGTCAGCATCATTGATGCAGATGAAGCACCTTCAGGTTTCTCCGGTTCAGTGATGTTGCCGGCCTATACGCTGGTGAACGCAGGTCTGTCTTACCAGACAGAGCAATGGGATATCAACTTCACTGTTAAAAACTTAACGGATGAGCGCTACTTCCGCGCGAACTTCCCTGACCTGTTCGGTAGCCAAATCGTGTTACCTGAACTGCCCCGTCACTTCAACGTGAAGTTTGGTTATAAGTTCTGATCAAACTGATACGTACCGTAACGGCATGCATTCGCATGCCGTTTTAATATGTGCAGTACCTTCTGTTTTCTTCTGAGACGATTGCTGCATCAACAAGGAGTTATTTGTGAAAAATACTGTGTCAGCTATTCTTGGTTTCTGCCTTCTCAGTCTTACCACCCTCAGCCACGCTGCTGCACCGTTAAAAGTGAAAGCCGTGGTCGTTACGATGTTTGAAATCGGTGAAGACGAAGGTGACAAAGCCGGCGAATTTCAAATGTGGAAAGAACGTTATGGCCTGGATACCCGTTTTCCTTTTCCCCAGTCTTTCCACGACATCTACGCCAATAAAGACAAAGGTGTGCTTGCCATCGTAACAGGCATGGGCACTGCACGTGCATCTGCAGCCATTATGGCACTGGGGCTGGACCCCCGTTTTGACTTAACCGAAGCCTACTGGCTGGTTGCCGGTATTGCCGGCATGGATCCAGAGGACGGTACAATCGGTTCCGCAGTCTGGACACGCCATCTGGTGGATGGTGATCTTGCCCATGAAATCGATGCCAGAGAAATACCTGCTGACTGGCCTTCAGGCTATTTCCCTTTATTCGCAAACGGTCCGCAAACCGATGCCGGCCGCCCGGCTGTTAACGGCGAAATGTACAAGCTGAATACCGGTTTAAGTGAATGGGCATTCAATATGACGAAATCGCTGAAACTTATGGACACTGAAGCCATGGCTGAATTGCGTGCACGTTATAAAAACTATCCCAACGCGCGGACCACGCCAAAAGTCATGATCGGTGATCATCTGGCGGCTTCCACTTTCTGGCATGGTAAACTGCTGAATGACTGGGCTAACGACTGGGTATCATTATGGACCCGTGGTGAAGGCAACTTCATGACTTCCGGTATGGAAGATACCGGCAGTTACCAGTCGATGATTTATCTGGACCGTGCGGGTAAAGCCGACAAGAACCGTTTTATGGTGCTGCGCACAGCAAGTAACTTCACTATGCAGCCGGAAGGACTGACTGCCGCAGAGAATTTGGCGATGGAACGTGAAAACGGTGGCTATGCGGCGATGGTACCGTCACTGGAAGCGGCCTATCTTGCTGGCAGTACGGTGATAAATGAACTGGTTGAAAACTGGGATAAATATCAGAAACACATCCCGGGAGAATAAACGGCCCGCTAAACCCGGACGTCAGGCATTAAAAAAATGGCGCAGTCATGACTGCGCCATTTTTAATTGTTGATTCCGTTGACGTGCTACTGCACTGCTTCCACAGCATTATGCCAGTGAAGCTTTTCTTCCTCAGACAGGAAACTGGCTGTAAAACTGTTTTTCACCAGCTTACGTAACTGCTCTTCATTCATCCCCAGTGCAGATTCCAGGGCGTAAAAGTTCTCATTCATGAAACCACCGAAATACGTGGGGTCGTCAGAATTTACTGTTACCAGCAGTCCTTCTTCCAGTAACGACAGAATATTGTGCTTCGCCATATCATCTATGACACACAGTTTCAGGTTACTCAGCGGACAAACTGTTAGGGGGATTTGCCTGTGTTTGATGAGCGCCAGCAGCTCGTCATCTTCGCTGCACCGTACACCGTGATCAATCCTGTCGATATTGAGCAGATTTATAGCTTGCCAGATATACTCAGGCGGCCCTTCTTCGCCGGCATGAGCGACGACTTTAAAACCAAGGGATCGGGCCTGACTGAAGACACGTTCAAACTTTTCAGGAGGATGTCCCAGTTCTGAACTGTCCAGACCCACTGCATCAATATTGTCGTACCAGGGCTCTGCATCCTGCAATGTCTGAATGGCTGACTCTTCACTCAGATGGCGTAAAAATGAGAGGATAAGTTTCACACTCATTCCCCAGCCTTCCTGCGCCTCTCTGATGGCTTTCAGGAAACCCGTCATAAATGTCCGGTAAGATACATGACGTTCCGTGTGCGTTTGCGGATCAAACATGATCTCAGCATGAACAATGTTTTCTTCCTTACATTTCAGCAGATACGCCATCATCAGTTGATAGAAATCGTCCTCAGTACGCAGCACATCCGCACCGGCGTAATACAAATCAAGAAAGCTCTGCAAGTCTGAAAACTGATAAGCAGCTTCGATATCCGCAACAGACTGATACGGCAATTCTACGCCATGGCGTTGTGCCAGCTCCCACATCAGAGACGGTGACAATGTACCTTCGATATGTAAATGCAGTTCTGCTTTAGGCAGAGCACGGATTAACGTTTTTAGCGACATAATGGATTTTCCTCTCCGTTGACACAACGGCAATGCACGGAGTATTTTTTCTTAGTGGTCTGCACCAAAATAACACACTATTGCACTCGTGGTGCAACTTCACCTGTTATCGTGACAGTATTGTATCTGTAACAACTGAAAATTTGCTACAATCCCGCCCCTTAAGTTTATGAAAAGCCTGCTCCTTTCCGGCACCGCCTTCCATAAACTTCCGGCAAATCAATCACTGGCCGGACTGCACTACTGTATCAAGCTGAAAAGCAAGCACAAAACGAACCATTTCTGACTAAGTGGTCAGGATTTTGCTTTATCCGGCTTCAGATAATACGCATAAATAGAATAATCCGGGGAGACCCCATGTCACACGCTTTATTGGAACGCCTGTTTAAGCTGCAGGCACATGGTACAAATGTTAAAACTGAAGTCATCGCCGGTTTAACAACCTTTGCTGCGATGTCTTATATTCTGGTCGTAAACCCGGGCATTCTGGGGCTTAGCGGTATGCCCGTAGAAGGCCTTATTACTGTTACGGCCCTCGCCGCGTGTGTGGGTAGTTTGCTGATGGCTGCCATGACAAATTACCCGGTGGCACTGGCTCCCGGCATGGGCCTGAATGCGTTTTTTACTTTTACCATTTGTATGGGTCGTGACATTCCCTGGGAAGCGGCGTTGGGTATCGTATTCTGGAACGGCATTTTGTTTCTTTTGCTCACCTTAACCGGCGTACGCACAAAAGTTGCAGAGGCTGTACCGCCCTCACTGAAAGTCGGCGTGCAGTGCGGTATCGGTCTGTTTATCGCTTTTATCGGATTAAAAAATGCCGGTCTGGTGGTGGATAATCCGGCGACGTTCGTCAGCTTAGGAGATTTATCCGACCCTGCTGTACTGCTTGCTTTTGCCGGTATTCTTCTGACCATCGTGGTAGTAATGCGCAACGTTACAGGGGGCATTCTGCTCTCTATCATTATTCTTTCCGTTGCCGGTACATTCATCCCCTCCGGTGACGGTTATCTCACCAACCATCCCGATGCTTTCTTCGGCATGCCGGATCCCATTGACGATACTTTCTTTGCTATGGATATCTGGTATCCCATCGAACATTTTGGTGAAACCTGGGACCTGATTTTTGCATTAATGTTTGTGAATATGTTCGACACCATCGGCACCCTCATCGGCGTGTCGCGACGTGCTAATCTGCTGGATGAAAAGGGCAAATTGCCTAAAATTGGCAGTGCGATGACCGCTGATGCGACCGCCAGTGTAGCCGGTGCAGCACTGGGTACATCACCGGTCACCAGTTATGTGGAGTCGGCTGCGGGTGTTTCCGCAGGAGGCCGTACAGGATTAACTGCCATCGTTACTGCACTGTGTTTTCTGTTTGCGTTATTCCTGACTCCGCTGATGAAAGTCATTCCTCTGATGGCAACGACACCGGCACTCATCATGGTGGGGATCCTGATGATGGATTCCATCCGCCAGCTTGATTTCGATGATCTCGGCGCTTTGGCAACCGCTTCCGTGGCCCTGCTGGCAATGCCGCTAACATTTAGTATTTCAGAAGGTATTGCATTGGGATTCATTACCTATGTGGTCACCATGGCCGGCAGTGGCAGATACAAAGAAGTGAGTAAAATAACCTATATTCTCGCGCTGGTTTTCCTGCTCAGATACATCTTTGATTTGAAATAAAAGAAATAAGGAGTCCCTCAGCGGACTCCTTTGTTTTTTCACCCCACCGTCGCGGGCAACGCGTTTATTCCATGTGCTTGTAGCCCATGCATTCCACTTCCAGCATAGCTCCCATCGCCAGACCGTCAGCGCCGAAAGCGCTGCGCGCAGGTAACTTGCCTTTTTCAAAGTAGGTAACGTATACCTTGTTAAAGTCTCCCCATTGACTGATATCGTCAATCATTACCGTGCATTTAAAAATATCATTCATTGTCAGGCCGGCAACCGCTGCTGCCGACTTAACATTATCCATGACCTGGCGGGCCTGAGCCGTCATGTTATCTGCCATCTTGCCTTGCTTATCCAGAGGTAGCTGACCGGACAGATACACGGTATTGCCCACCTGAGTGGCAACAGAAAAAGGCGCATCCGGCGATGATGAGGCAAAACGGGTGATACCGGCTGCCATGGAACTGGTTACCAGAGGAAGAGTGAGGAGTAAGGTGACCATACTGCGGGTTTTAAACATACATTTTCCTTGATGAGATAAAAGTGCTGCCAGCTTTTTATTAAACCTTACCTAAAAAAACTTTTAATTTTTGATAAGCCAAACTATGTTTAAAAGTTAACAACAGGGATACAAGTCAAACAGACAGGATTAATTGTGCAGTGCAAAAATCCGGGAGCCGGTCCACTCATCAAACGTGAACACTTTCCGTTTTTTATTCCGGCATTTTTATTGTTTCTTATCTGTTTACCATTCTTTGCACCGGCACAGGATGCAAAGATTGCGCCTGACTCCCATAGTCAGGATAAGCTGAAAATCGCCATCCTTCTTCCCAACGACACGCCATTCTGGATGCGCGTTCTCAGCATGACTGAGCAAGCTGCAGAAGATCTTGACGTCGAACTCATCGTTTTTTCTTTCAATCTATCGCCGGAAAAAATGCGGCAAATGACCAGAGAAGCCCTGGACAGTGATATTGACGGTTTGATTTTTCAGGCCTGGGGTGATGCAGAAAAAGAGGTTCTGGCGCTGGCAGAAGAGCGTAAAGTTCCGTCTATATTGATAAATAACCGGATGCCGGACTCAACCCTTAAGCCACGAAAACAATTCAAATACTGGCTGGGCAGCATTACTGCGGATGACTATTCCATCGGAGAGCGATTGATCAGTGGTCTAAGCCGCTTTACACATATTCACCGCACCGTAGACAGCCATAATGTACTCGCCATAGCCGGAGAGCCCGGCGATCCTTCCTCAACACGCCGCCTTGCAGGTTTACAGGCCTATGCAGACAGGCACCCTGAGATACAGCAGATTCGGGTTGAGTACGCTTACTGGAGTGAAGCCGAAGCCGGTGAAATTTTTGAGAAAGCCTGGATGGATAACCCGGATATCACAGAAGTGTGGTGTGTGAGCGATCTTATAGCAAAAGGCGTGGCGGATAAAATAGCTGAAATGGGGATCGCTGACCCGCCGGCAGTCGGCGGTGTCGACTGGGATACACCGACGGCTGACTATCTTGAATCGGGCCAGATCGTGGTCAGTATAGGTGGTCACTTTATGGATGGCGCCTGGGCAGTCGTGATGCTGCATGATTATCTTAACGGAGTGGATTTTGACAGCCAGAGAATTGAATTTGATTCTTTAATGATTACAGCGACACCGGATGATCTCACCCGTTACCTGCCCTTTTTTCAACTGCAACCGGACGGTATTCATTTTGACGGTCGCTCACTGATCAGAAACCCGCGCCTGATTAGCCACGATTTTACCCTCAGCGAGATCCTGAACACAGATGCCGTTTCAGAACCACTCCGGCTGACTGAACAGGAAAAAGCCTGGTTAGCGGCATATCCGGTGATAAACGTTGCCGGTGAAACCAACAATGTGCCATTCAATTACACAGATGAAAGCAACAACAGCACAGGTTTTGCCATTGAGTTGCTGCGCTATGTGGCAAGCCAGACGGGTTCGCAAATGAATATAATCCGCAGTGACAGCGCCGAATACCTCAAAGAGGCTACCGCTAAGGGGCAAATCCATGTGATGCCGGTAATAAATCCGAAAGACACCCGACCTGATAGTCTTCTTCTTTCCGACAGCTATTTGTCTTTATCGCAGTATTTTTTTTCAAGACCCAATACAGCGCAAATAAGTCGTCTGCAGGATACCGGAAACCGCACACTGGCAGTACCTGAAGACGATGAGATCCTTGCGGCCCGCGTAGCCCTGCTCCCTGACCTTCGCATTATCGAAGTGCCGGATTTAGAAGCAGCCATTATGGCTGTTTCCTCAGGGCAAGCGGATCTGCTTGTCAGCAATTATGCATCTGTAGCCTGGTATCTGGATAAACATTTTATTTCCAATATTAAAGTGAATGGTCTTCTGACTGAATATGGCAATGCAGAACTTCATATGGCTGCCGGTCCTGAGGCCGCACCGTTTATGCAGGTTGTGAATAAAGCCCTTGCCACTATGCCAGCCAGTACGCGCAGTGCGCTGATTTATAAATGGCTGAGAGAAAACTCCAACGATTCATTTTATGCCGCAGAGCAAATCAGCCTGACAAGAGAAGAGCGTGACTGGTTAAAAACCAAAGAAACTATAAGACTAGGCGATGATTTTAAGGCGCGGCCGTTAAGCTTCCTCAACAAAAACGGAGACTTCAGTGGTTTAAGTGCAGATTTCATCCGTCATTTTACCCGCCAGTTAGGAATACCGGCAGAGCTGACAATAACGAAAACCGGTGTCCCTGCAGAACAGCGTCTGAAAGAAAAGTCTCTGGACATCATGCCGGCTCTGATTAAACCTCTGCAGCCTGCCACAGATATCCTTTATACCGATCCGTACTTGCTTTTTCCTGTGGTCATAGCCACCAGCACCAGTCAACCGCCGGTAAACAACCTGTGGCAACTTGCCGGAAAAGAAGTAGGCATTATGAATAACCATCTTGCAGAGAAGCTGGAGAAAGAGCACGCAGACCTCACATTCAGGCGCTTTAAAACAACCGGTCAGGCGTTCTCTGCGCTCTCAGCCGGTAAGATTGATGCTGTACTGGGCAATCTTGCGGTGATCAGTGCAGCAGCGGCTGACAGCGAAAATCAAAGCTTTGCAATAACCGGAGCTACAGGTTATGCCGATGAAATAGTCATAGGCGTCAGAAGTGACTGGTCTGAATTTGTCAGCATGCTGAATAAAGCCATTGCCGCCATGGATATGCAGGAACGGGAAGCATTAAAAAATAAATGGCTGCGTGTGAACGTAGAGATCGGCACCGATACCCTGACCATTGTTATGTGGGCGCTGCCTGCCACTATACTGGCCTGCTCTGTCATCTTTTATATCTATTTGTCGAACCGCAGGCTGAGCCAGGCTAAAGCCCAGATATCTGCCAGAACAAAAGAGCTGGAGAATACGAATCAGTCCCTTGAAGACACACTGTCAGAACTGAAATTTTCACAAAAACAGATGCTTGAACAGGAGAAAATGGCATCGTTAGGCAGCCTGGTCGCCGGCGTATCTCATGAAATTAATACGCCCCTTGGCATATCGGTAACGGCAATCAGTCATGTTGAACACCTCCTCGCAGAACTTGAACAGCGTTTTGACAGCAACAAGGTGACCAAAACCTTCATGCAACGGTTTATCAAAGAAGCGCAGGAAGGCAGCCTTGCCACGTCACTGAATTTATCCCGTGCCGCAAACCTGGTAAAAAGCTTTAAAAACATCTCCATGGACCACAATCAGGATTCGGTAAGAACCATTGACCTTGACCAGTATCTCAATGAAGTTCTCACCTCGTTACAGCCGCAGATCAAAAAGTCCGGTCATGAAATCGTGTCCGGTTGCGCTGAAAATATTGTCAGTGAAACCAGACCCGGTGCCATCGCACAAATTCTGACAAATCTCATTATGAACTCCCTCACCCACGCCTTTTCATCCAATGAAAAGGGCATGATTACACTGCATGCCAGACAAATTGGAAGCACCATTGAGCTGATTTACAGTGATAACGGCTGTGGCATGAATGAAGAGCAGTTAAAGCGCATCTTTGAGCCTTTCTTCACCACCAAACTGGGTGCTGGCGGCAGCGGGCTTGGCGCCCATATTATTTATAATCTTGTCACCAATGCACTTCAGGGGACAATAAAAGTGGAAAGCTCTCTGGGTATGGGAGCCAAATTTGTGATTTGTTTTCCGGTCAGACTGAATCAAACAGATAACGGCGTCACAGACTGAAGCAGTAAGACGCCGTTATGCAGTCACAACACGTTAATCTCCGCTATACGGGAAGTGTGTTTGCCAGTGTTTTGC
Source organism: Alteromonas sp. (assembly GCF_984505615.1). Taxonomy (NCBI): domain Bacteria; kingdom Pseudomonadati; phylum Pseudomonadota; class Gammaproteobacteria; order Alteromonadales; family Alteromonadaceae; genus Alteromonas; species Alteromonas sp. The sequence goes on from NZ_CFHOXV010000020.1 coordinate 29,970, forward strand.
AATCTCTTCCCGCGTTGCCAGCCATACCTTGTCATGACTTTGCACGTATTCAATAAACCGCTTCAAAGCTGCCATACGGGCCGGACGACCCACGATACGGCAATGCAAGCCGATTGACAGCATTTTAGGCTGGCTGGCGCCTTCTTCGTAGAGAACATCGAAAGCATCTTTCAAATATTCAAAGAACTGCTGACCACTGTTAAATCCCTGCGGCGTGGCAAACCGCATATCGTTGGTATCCAGCGTGTAAGGCACCATCAGCAGCGGCGCACCGTTTTGGGTATCGTAATAAGGCAAATCATCCGCATAAGAATCTGCGCAGTAGAGAATATCGTCCCGCTCTGCAATCAGCTTTAACGTGTTGGGGCTGGTGCGGCCTGTATACCAGCCTGCAGGCTTTTTGCCGGTGAGTTTTTCATGCAGATTGACCGCATCTTCAATTTGCGCCCGCTCGGTTTCGATATCCATATCCTGAAAATGAATCCAGCGCATGGCATGACTGGCGATTTCCCAGCCGGCATTCAGCATTGCCTCAACCGCTTCCGGATGACGCTCCATGGCCATAGTGACACCAAATACGGTAACCGGTACCGCTTTTTCTGTCAGCAACCGGTGCAGACGCCAGAAACCCGCACGGCTGCCGTATTCATAAAGCGATTCCATGCTCATGTGGCGGTCAGGATACGGCTGCGCACCGACAATTTCTGACAGAAAAATTTCTGAATGGGCATCACCGTGAAGCACGCAGTTTTCACCACCTTCTTCGTAATTCAGGACAAACTGTACTGCAATTCTGGCTTTACCCGGCCACTGTGGATCAGGAGGATTAGCACCATAGCCTTTCAGATCACGGGGATAACTGTTGCTAACATCACTCATGCTGTCACAATCCTGTATTTTTCCGGTACCGTTAAACCGCAACCGGTCAACGTAACGGTTACCAGATGCCTGGTGGCTTCTTCAAAATCCGCTTTTTTCATTTTCGCGCCGCGAAGACGGGTAATTTGCGTTGAAAAGTCCGCGTAGTGCTGGGTGCTCGCCCAGATATTGAAAAGCAGATAATGGGGATCGATGGTCTGCATTTTCCCCTGCTCTGTCCAGGCTTTTAAAATAGCCACACGACCGGCCATCCAGTCGCTGTGTTCATCATCAAAATAATGATTCAGGTTTGGCGCACCATTGATAATTTCCATGGCAAAAATCTTCGAAGCCAGCGGGTGTGTTCTCGATAACTCCATTTTTTCGGCAATGTAATCTGCCAGCATTTGCGCAGGATCATCATCTGCAGTGGCTTTATCGAAACTGGAATTCCATAACGACATGGTTTCCTTAAGGACTGCCAGATAAAGTTCCTGCTTGGACTTGAAGTAATACAAAACATTGGTTTTAGGGAGTCCTGCTTTATCTGCTACCTGCTGAACAGATGTCCCTCTGAATCCCTGAGCAGCAAATGCTTTCTCTGCTGCTGCCAGAATGATCGCCCTGTTACGGGCTCCCACACTGGCATCCACTTTTGATGCTTGAGTCATGACGCCTTTTTGTTCCTTTTGAAATGGTCAAACCTGACTATTCAGTCATAGTGCCACAGTTGCTTAAATCAGTGATAAATTTTTCATTTATAGAATATTCTTGCGCGTATAAAACATTGCGCATACATCTTGCAGCGATTTTTAAAACAAAGGTCAGACGGGCTTTGTAAGGGTGAGTGAAATGCTGCGCACTCATCTTTTAAACAGCTACTGAAGTGCAGTTGGTTAACAGAATCTGATTTTTAGCCGCTGACGATACGCTGATTAAAGAACAACCAATTTTGTAAGCACGCACTATAAATGTGCACAAAATCGTGCAAATTGCACCGTAAAGATACACGCCACTCGTAATGGCCTTTTTTTAACATAAAAATCTGACCATATGGTCTACTTTTTAATTTAGAATACAGATATAGTAATGCATTCAAGCATTTTGAAATCTACATGGAGTTCGGTATGGTCCGTTTTCTGTTGAACAATGAACCTGTCGAATTGCAGGTGAGCAACCCGAATATGACGGTGCTGAATTTCCTTAGGGAACAGCAACGAAAAACGGGGACAAAAGAAGGTTGTGCAGCCGGCGACTGCGGCGCCTGTACGGTAGTGGTTGCCAGTCCTTCCGACGATGGCAACAGCCTTAACTACACCACCATCAACAGCTGTATTGCGCTGATGTCTTCGCTGCACGGAAAACAGCTCATCACGGTAGAAGATTTAGCCTCTTTGCAAGCACAGCATCCTGTTCAAACTGCGATGGTGAAACATAATGGCTCCCAGTGCGGCTTCTGCACGCCGGGTTTTGTGATGTCGGCCTTTGCTTTTTACCATTCTGATAATGCTCCCGAACGGGAAAATGTGATAGATGCGTTATCAGGTAATCTTTGCCGGTGTACAGGTTACCGTCCCATTATTGATGCCACCATTGATGCCTGTTCAAATAAAACCGCAGACAAGTTCGATGAACAACAGGCAACAACCCTTGCCAGATTACAAGCGCTTAGCCGTGAAGACGTCACAGAGGACAGTCAGTTACTCATGCCTGAAACCCGCGAAGCATTGCAAAAAGCCATTGCAGACAACCCGGATGCAACGCTGGTTGCCGGCAGTACCGACCTGGCCCTTGAGATCACGCAAAAACATCAGTCTTTTAAAACACTCATCAGTTTAAGTCAGATGCGTTGCCTGCAGGAGGTGGACGTTACTGAATCGCATATCATCATCGGCGCGGCTGTGCCTTTGTCCCGGGCAATGAAAACGCTGGTGAGCCACTATCCGGCATTAAAAGAATTATTCACCCGCTTTGCTTCTCTGCCTGTGCGTAATCAGGCAACCATGGGCGGAAACGTTGCTAACGCTTCCCCCATCGGCGATACACCGCCACTGCTGCTGGCGCTGAACGCTGATATTGTGGCGGATAATGGCAGCGACACCCGCAGCATTCCGGCAAACGCCTTTTTTACCGGTTATCGCCAAACTGCGCTGCAGAGCAATGAATGGATCAGCGCCATTCATATCCCCTTACCTCAGCCGGACCAGCATCTGGCAGCGTATAAAATATCGAAGCGGATGGAAGATGATATTTCCGCCGTGCTTGCCGTATTTAACGTGGGGATCAGCGATGGTGTGATCACCTCTGTTGCCAGCGGATTCGGTGGTGTTGCTGCCACACCTGTGGAGTGTACCGCTTTAGCGGCGTCTCTGGTGGGGAAGCCCTGGCGCGACGCACAAACACTGTCAGATGGGAAAAATCTTCTGACGCACGCTTTTAATCCTATTGATGATGTACGCGCTACGGCAGCATACAGAAAACAGGTATTAGGCAATTTATGGCACCGGTTCTGGCTGGAGAATCAGCAGGACAACCTTATTCCGACGCGGGTGGTACATCATGCGTAAACTCATTCAAACCCCGGCGGTTGCAGACGCCCGTCAGGCACCGGCATCCAGTCCGTTAGGTAAAAACAAGGCGCACGAAAGTGCAGAACGTCAGGTAAGCGGTCAGGCAAGATATGTTGACGATATGCCCGAACCGGCCAACACCGCGTACGCAGCCATCGGCGTAAGCAACTGCGCTGCCGGTGAAATTGAACATATTGATTTACAGGCCGTCCGTGACAGCGAAGGTGTTATCGATGTTATTACCGTCAGCGATGTACCCGGACATACCGATATCGCGCCGGTATTTGACGGCGATCCTGTGCTTGCTGACAAGCAAATCCTGTTTCACGACCAGCCTGTTTTTGCGGTATTAGCCACAACTACGGAGCTTGCCCGGCGTGCAGCACTTAGGGGCACCATTACTGTGAAGCCGGGATCTGCTGTGCTGTCAGTAGACGAAGCCCTCGGGAAACAATCCTTTGTGCGCCCTACCCATGCTTTCGGTAACCCGGACGCCATTAATACGGTTAACGCTTCACCTTACAAAGTGTCCGGCAGCCTGAACATTGGTGGTCAGGAGCATATGTATCTGGAAGGTCAGGTCTCACTGGCCGTGCCGGAAGAAGAAGATCGCATGATGATCTACACCTCCAGCCAGCATCCCAGCGAAGTGCAAAAACTGGTGGCTGAAGTGCTGGGCGTAAAGCTGCACCGGGTCACGGTTGATATGCGCAGAATGGGCGGCGGTTTTGGTGGTAAAGAAAGCCAGGCCGCACAGTGGGCGTGCATCGCCGCTATTCTTGCGCAGCGCAATCAGCGCGCAGTGAAATGCCGCCTGGCCCGCTCTCAGGACATGTGTGTCACCGGCAAACGCCACCCCTTTGAAAACCACTGGCAAACCGGTTTTGATGAAGCCGGCATTATTCAGGGCGCGGACATCACTGTAAACGGCAATTGTGGCTACAGTGCTGATTTGTCTGATGCCATTGTCGACCGCGCCATGTTTCACGTAGATAACGGCTATTTTTTAGGTGACAGTCATGTTGTTGGTCACCGCCTGAAAACCTCTTATGTATCCCATACGGCTTACCGCGGATTTGGCGGTCCTCAGGGCATGATTGTGGCCGAAGCCATGATAGATGGCATCGCAAGAACCTTAAAAGAAGACCCGCTCACTATCCGCAAGCGTAACCTTTATGCCAAAGCGACGGGGAATATCACCCCCTACGGCATGGATATTGGCGATAATCTGCTACCGGAAATGATTGGGCAACTGGAAACATCCTGCGAATACTGGCAGCGCAGAGAAGCGATCACCGGTTTTAATCAGTCCAGTCCGGTAATTAAAAAAGGGCTGGCTCTGACGCCGGTGAAATTTGGTATTTCATTTACTGCCAAACACCTCAATCAGGCCGGTGCGCTGGTGCATATTTATACCGATGGCAGCGTACAGGTTAATCATGGCGGTACGGAAATGGGTCAGGGACTTCACACCAAAATTGCCCAGATTGCAGCCCATGAATTTGGTATCGATCTCGCAGATATAGAAGTTACCGCTACACGCACTGATAAGGTGCCGAATACCTCACCTACTGCCGCATCATCGGGCACCGATTTGAACGGTAAAGCCGTCCAAAACGCCTGTCTTGAGTTGAAAGCCAGACTGGTTGCCTTTTGGGCGAAACAAAAGGGTCTGCCTGCAGAAGAGGCGGTGTTCGCCGACGGGCACCTGATACTGGGTGATGAGCGTATTGCGTTTTCAGAGCTCATTCAGGCGGCTTACATTGGCCGGGTTTCGTTGTCTTCAACGGGCTATTACAAAACCCCTAAAATTTTTTACGACCGCACCACAGGTTCCGGTCGTCCCTTCTTTTACTTTGCTTATGGTGTCGCCGCATCAGAAGTCTCCGTTGATACCCTCACCGGTGAATATAAAGTTGACCGCGTAGATATTCTTCATGATGTGGGCGCCAGTCTGAATCCGGCTATCGACAAAGGCCAGATCGAAGGCGGCTTTATTCAGGGCATGGGCTGGCTGACATCGGAAGACCTGAAATGGGATAAAGAAGGTAAATTGCTGTCGAATAACATGGCAACCTACAAAATCCCTGCCATTGGTGATACACCGCCGGTGATGAACGTGGATTTATTCGACCGTCCTAACGACGAAGACAGTATTTACCATTCAAAAGCGGTGGGCGAGCCTCCATTTATGCTGGCGATATCGGTGTGGTGTGCGTTAAAAGATGCCATTTCATCACTCAGTGATTACACCGTTGACCCTGTTCTGCCGGTGCCTGCTACCCCGGAAAATGTACTCAATGCCATCACTGCTTTGCAGCAGGCTGAAGCGGAGACATTATCATGAGACATCCCCGTAACTGGTTTGATGCCGTAAGCTGGTGCCACCGGCATGCACAGGGTTACGTGCTGATCACCGTACTCACGGTGGCGGGTTCAGTACCAAGAGAACAAGGCGCGAAAATGGTGGTTACCGGCGACCGTCAGTTCGATACCATTGGCGGTGGTCATCTGGAGTTCGATGCGGTAAAAAAAGCCCGTGCTTTTTTAGCCACCGGCCAGTCACAACAGCATATCGAATCCTACCCGCTTTCAAGTAAATTAGGGCAATGCTGTGGCGGAGCCGTGAAGGTGCTGTTCGAAATCAACGTCAGCCACTGTCAGACACTGGCCATTTTCGGTGCCGGACATGTCGCTCAGGCGCTGATCCCTGTTCTGGCACAACTGCCTCTGAATATTAAGTGGATAGACAGCCGCCCGGATGCCTTTGCAGAACTGGATGTGCCGCCAAATGTGACAACAGTCTGCGACCCCCAGCCCGAAGGTGAAATCCCTCTTCTTCCGGTGGACAGCTGGCTGCTTATTCTTACTCACGATCATCAGTTGGATTATTTACTGGCAGAAACAGCGCTGAAGATAAATCAATTTCCTTATGTGGGCATGATTGGCTCTGACACAAAAGCCAGACGCTTTCGTACCAAACTCGCCCATCGCGGACTTGGCGATGCCGCGGATAACCACTTTGTTTCACCGGTAGGTAACCTGGCTATTCCGGGCAAAACGCCCATAGAAGTTGCTGTGTCAGTCAGCGCTCAGATTATTGAACGCCTGCACAGCCGGCCGGCGCCCGTTGCACCTGCCGTCACACAAAGCCGGACTCAGGAAAACGATAACAAGGATAACGTATCAGCATGAACGTAAACACGCTAAACGCCCTGCCCTGGCAGGACGCCATGCGCTGGTTTTCACAAACCTGTGCAGCAGAAAAATGGGCATCTATGATGACGGACAAACGCCCTTATTGTGATGTGGCCGATATACAAAATCACGGGAAGGCAGTCTGGGAGACCATGGAAAAGGACGATTTGTTGCAGGCATTTGCCGCCCACCCCATGATTGGTGACATTAATTCATTGCGCAGCAAATATGCCAGCACCCGCGCTTTAGCTGCCGGAGAACAAAGCGGCACGGCTGACGCTGACGATGCCACCCTTTATGCGCTGAAAGAAAAAAACGAAGCGTATCTGGCCAGGCACGGCTTTATTTTTATTATTTGTGCCTCAGGCCTGCCGGCAACAACCATGCTGAAAGCGCTGGAAAACAGGCTGAACAACAGCACGGAAGCAGAGCTGAAAAATGCCGCAGCAGAGCAGATTAAAATTACCTGCCTGCGTATCAGCAAAGCGATTAACAGTTAAGGAGCGGTTATGATTTCTTTATCCAGTCATGTTCTGGACACCACATCAGGCAAGCCCGTAAGTCAGTTACCACTGACACTGACTTTTCCCGACGGAAAACAGGTTAATGGCATGACTGACAGCGACGGTCGCTGTAAAAGCTGGGGTGACGCAGATTTCCCTCAGGGGACTTACTCATTACGGTTTCACTGCCAGGATTACCTGACAGAAAAACACGGCGAAAGCTTTTACCCGTTTGTCGATATTGCTTTTACCATGCAGGAAAGTGGCGGTCATTATCATGTACCTCTGCTCATTTCACCCTTCGGCTTCAGCAGTTACCGGGGTAGTTAGTGAGTAATACGATTCAACTATTCCGTGCGAAGATACTGCATTTCCCGCAGCAAACAGATTCACCGCAACAGGATGCGGTGTGCTACCCCGACGGCGCTCTGGCGGTTCGCGGCGAGCGTATCCTGGCCATTGGTAACTTTGCCGATGTAGTATCCGACTATCCTGACAGCATGTTGCACGACCACAGAAATCACTGGATCATGCCGGGCCTTATCGACAGCCATCTGCACTTTCCGCAAACAGAAATGCTGGCCTGTTATGGCGAACAGTTGCTCAGCTGGCTGGAAAATTACACCTTTCCCACCGAAAAGAAGTTCGCCGACACGGACTATGCATCCGCGATGGCGGACGTATTTTTGCGTCAGCTTTTAAAAAACGGGACAACAACCGGCTTAGTTTACCCCACCGTGCACGCCGGTTCCGTTGATGCGCTTTTTGCTGCAGCATCAGCAAAAAATATGGCGATGGTAACCGGTAAGGTGTGTATGGATCAGAATAGTCCTGCCGGCCTCGCCGATTCGCCTCAGCTAGCGTATGAAGCATCACAGCAACTGATTTCATCCTGGCACAACAAGGGGCGTAATCTGTACGCGATCACCCCCAGATTTGCGCCCACCAGCAGCCGTGAGCAATTGTCTTTACTCGGATCACTGGCCGCTGAACACAGCGACGTCTTTATTCAGACCCATTTGTCTGAAAATCAGAAAGAAATTCAGTTGGTACAACAACTGTTTCCCGAACGTAACGGCTATCTGGACGTGTATGACCATTATGGTCTGGTGCGGGAGCGCAGCGTGTTCGGGCATTGTCTTCACCTGACAGAACAGGAGTGGCAGCGCATGGCAGACGCGCGGGCGACTATCGCCTTCTGCCCAACGTCAAACCTGTTCTTGGGCAGTGGCTTGTTTGATTATCAAAAAGCGAAGAGCTTGAAAGTCCCCGTTACTCTGGCCACTGATGTAGGCGCAGGTACAACCTTTAACCTGTTCAGAACCTACGGTGAAGCCTACAAAGTGTGTCAGATGCAGCAACAAGCATTGTGTCCCTTAACCGGTTTATACCTGATGACGCAAGGTGCTGCCGTGGCACATAAACTTCAGCACGAAATTGGCAATTTAAACCCCGGCACTTTCGCCGATTTTATTATTGTCGACCCCGCCTTTGATGAATTAACGTCCCACCGGTTACATGACCGTGATACCGCAGAAGAGGTGCTGTTTGCACTGTCCATGCTCGGTGATGACCGGATGATAATAGAAACCCGGGTTGCCGGCACTGCGCAATACCGCAAAGAGGAGAGATAAGTATGGAAGGACTCGACTGGTTATCCCTTTTTGTCCGCTGGTTTCACGTGATTGCAGGTGTTGCCTGGATTGGCGCATCGTTTTATTTTATCTGGTTAGATAACAGCTTACGCACACCGCCTGAATGGAAGCAGGAAAAAGGTATTAAGGGCGATCTCTGGGCGATACATGGCGGCGGCTTTTATGAAGTCGCTAAATATGCCTATGGCCCGGAAAGCATGCCTGCGACATTACACTGGTTTAAATGGGAAGCCTATACTACCTGGTTAAGTGGCTTTGCCCTGCTCATCATCGTTTATTACTTCGGCGCGTCTGCCTATCTTATCGATCCGTCCGTAAATGCCCTGAGTCCGCAAACGGCCATTTTGTCGGGCCTCGGGATCATTTTTGGCGGGCTGGCCTTGTATGAACTGGCATGCCGCAGTCCGCTGGCTAAATCGCCCAAACTGTTTGCATTGTTTTTAATCATGATGATTTGCATTGCCAGCTGGCTGACCACCCAGCTGTTCAGTGGCCGTGGCGCTTATATTCATGTAGGCGCACTGGTGGGCACCATCATGGTGGCAAATGTATTTTTAAACATCATGCCTAATCAGCGAAAAATGGTGGCAGCGGTGGCAGCAAAAGGTGAAATCGACCCGGCCTGGGGCGCCAGCGCAAAATTACGCTCTGTGCACAACAACTACCTGACGTTGCCGTTACTGTTCATTATGATCAGCAACCACTATCCGATGACATATCAGCATCCGCAAAACTGGCTGGTACTCATTGCTATCATGGCCCTGTCTGCCTGGATAAGACACTTTTTTAATTTGAAACATCAGGACATTAAAAAGCCGTCTATTCTGGTATCCGGTGCGGCGGGCATGTTGTTACTGGCAATTTGGGTATCTATGCCCGTCACCCAGCAGGAAAGCACGGCAGCGGCTTCAGCGCCACAGAATGACCAGACGGCATTGTCTGCTGATGACAAAGCCGTTCAGACGCTTATCACCACGCATTGCACAAGTTGCCATGCTGCGAGCCCGACAGATGATATTTTCAAGGTTGCGCCACTGGGAGTGAAATTTGACAGCTGGCAGGATATTAAGCGTTATGCGCCGCAAATTTATCAGCGCTCAGCCGTTAGTAAAGACATGCCCTTTATGAATAAAACCGGCATGACAGACGAAGAACGTCAGGTCATTGCTAAATGGTTCAAAGCGCAATAAAGCAAAACGCCCGCATTTCAGCGGGCGTTTACTTATCAGGCTTTCAGTAATTCAAGCTTATGCACAAAAGGCTGCTCATAGAACCGTTCGCCGGTGTGCTGATACAAGGCGTTAGCCAGTGCAGCAAAAATTGGCGGGAACGGCGGTTCACCTAAACCGGTTGGATCGGTATGACTTTTCACAAAGCTGACATCAACGGATGAAGGAGTTTCGTTCATTCTGATCATGCGGTAGCGGTTAAAATTGTCCTTATCCGCCTGACCGTCTGTAAACGTCATTTCCCCAAACATCGCATTACCGATACCGTCGATAACCGCGCCCTGCACCATGTTAGATGCCGCTATGGGATTCACCACAATGCCGCAATCCACACAACTGAACACTTTATCAGCCCGTGGCGAGCCGTTCTTCTCAGTCACAGTAACAACGTGTGCAGCATAGGAGTTGTGGCAATAATAAGCGCCGACCCCTTTTTTCACCGATGCCGGTAACGTATCCCAGCCGGATTGCTCCCGCACCTGCTTTAACACGCCGGCATAACGGGCTGCATCGTAATCATTGTGCTCGCCCACCGGTGACGATATGGCTTTCTCAAACAGTGCCAGCCTGAAATCAATGGGATCTGCGCCGGCAAGTTCTGCCACTTCGTCAAGAAACGCCTGCTCAGATGCCCCCATGAAATTAGAACGCGGTGCCCGGAATGCACCGGTAGTAATATTCGACTGTACCGCATCACCACGGGCCAGATAATTGGGTACCGCGCCTGCCGGGAACCGGTCTGCGTGAACAGAATGCTCAGGCACGCCCACCCCGTCGACCTGATAAGCAATTAACTGATTATTTTCATCCAGCGCCGCTTTGAAACGTGCCATGTAGGTTGGCCGGTAAATGCCCATGGTCATGTCATCTTCCCGGGTATACATCAGCTTCACCGGCTTTTTCATTCTGGCTGAAATAGCCGCCGCTTCTACCAGATAATGTGAATAGGCACGACGCCCGAATCCACCGCCCATCCGGGTCATTTCGATACGCACTTTGCCCGGCGGCACATTTAACCGGCTGGCCACGGAGTTGACGATAAAGCCGGGGGCTTGCAGCGGGCCCGCTACGTGGACACCGTCATCAGTCACATTGGCATAGAAATTCATTGGCTCCATAGTATTGTGAGCCAGATAAGGCGCATAGTAAGTACGCTCTATGACTTTTTCATTGTTTGCAAGTGCAGCTGCCGTATCGCCATCCTGCCGTAATACCGGCAAATCAGACGCTAACAGGGCTTCCATTTTTTCACGATGGGACGCCGTGCTTTCCAGTCCGCCTGGAATAGCCATATCTACGAGTGTACCGAAACGATCCATTTTCTCTGAATAGCTGTCGAAGGTTTTCCACTTAACCTGCAAGGCTTTTTTCGCTTTTAATACCTGCCATGTTTTCTCACCCATAATAGCAATGAGTTTGGTAAACGCCGTGGTATCAAAATAATTGCGGGTGTAATCCGGCTCCATGGCATCAAACACAAACGCATCCATAATGCCGGGCATGGTCTTAATGGTTTCCAGATCCGCGCTGTCCAGGGTTTTACCAAACGCAGGCGGGTGGACTAAACCGGCAATTAACGTCCCTTCTGTTTTATAGTCAATACCAAACAATGGCTGGCCGGTGACCACTTTATGCCCTTCCAGATTGGTTTTCGACTGACCGACAATGGAAAAATCTTCAGGTGCTTTCAGGGCAATTTCTTCTGGTAAAGTCAGTAATGCGGCGTCCTGCGCCAGTTCTGCAAAGGTTGCTGACTTTCCGCCGGGACCGGATACCACGCTATTTTTGGCTGTCAGTGAGGCAACAGGCACTTGCCACTTCGCGGCGGCCGCCATCAACAGGAGTGTCTTTGCACCCGCGCCGGCCATACGCAAGCTTTGCCATCCCTGCCGGATGGACTGGCTGCCACCGGTAAACTGGCGCTGATAATCATCAGGGCTGTAATCCGCTGTTTTCGCAGTAATATCTTCCCAGTTTGCGTCCATTTCCTCAGCCAGGATCATGGGCATTGATGTCATCACGTTCTGGCCAAACTCCGGATTCGGGACCATAGCGGTAATACCGCCGTCCAGTGAGACAAGAATATAGGCATTTAAACGCACAGGTTGAGCATCTGTGGCTGTTTGCGCCTGTGCAGTGCCCAGCCAGCTGAAATTAATCATCAGGCCGCCTGAGGCTGCCACAGAGGCTTTAAGAAATTGACGGCGCCCCATTGAGGTACGGAATAACCGCCGGCCCGTTTTAGACATAATGTTTTCTGACATAACAGGCTCCTTACGCTTTTGCGGCGGTTTTAATGGCTTCTTTAATCCGCAGATAAGTACCGCAACGGCAAATGTTCCCCGACATAGCACTGTCTATTTCTTCATCGGAAGGATTCGGGTTACGTTTTAACAGTGCGGCTGCATTCATGATCTGTCCGGTCTGACAATACCCGCACTGGGCAACATCCTGCTCTACCCAGGCAATTTGCAACGGGTGATCGCCTTTCTCTGACAACCCTTCAATGGTGGTGACAGCATTACTGCCTACGGCAGAAACCGGCACAGAGCATGAGCGGACAGCATTCCCCCCCACATGAACAGTGCAGGCACCACACATCGCCATACCGCAACCGAACTTGGTGCCGTGCAAGTCCAGGTCGTCTCTCAAAACCCAGAGTAAAGGGGTGTCTGCGTCAGCATCCACTTCTCTGGACGCACCATTTACGTTGATTTGATAGGTAGGCATAAAAACCTCATTTTTGTGGTGGTAACCTGTTGTTAACAATTTACTGCTTTGTGTCACGGTCTCAATTGATATTAATGGCATGAGTTAATGAATAAAGCTCATGAATAAAATACGCTCCTGTCACGTTACTCTTCTGAGGGTTCAGACGGATTAATCTGAAAAATTCATTACTGCTTTCACAATTCATCACTAATACTTCAAACCGGTACACGCTAGTGTAGTTAACAATTTGTGAAACGTCTTAATACAGGAGTCATGATGTCAGATAACGCGGTTAAACCAGAGAACACAGGTCGTCGCCAATTTATGAGAACCGCGTCGATGGCCACAGCGGGCATTGCGGCATCTCTTACCTCTGGCATTCAGCCTTCTCAGGCGTCGCCGGTAAACGCGCCTGCATCATGTAATACCACTGTTGGTGAAAATCACCGCATGTTGGGTAAATTAAAGGTATCGCCAATCGGATTAGGCTGCATGAGCATGTCCAGTGGCAGTTACAACCCTCCCCGCACGGCAAAAGAAATGGTTCCTGTTATCAGAGGCGCTTTTGAGCGGGGCGTGACATTTTTTGATACTGCTGAGGTGTACGGTCCTTTTACCAACGAAACCATTGTCGGTGAAGCTCTGCAACCCATCCGCGATAAAGTGGTGCTGGCCAGCAAGATGGGCTTTAAATTTGATGAGAACGGACAGCGTGCCGGACGTGACGCCAGACCGGAATCAATCCGTAAGACCGTAGACGGCATGTTAAAACGCCTCAGAACAGACTACATTGATTTACTGTACCTGCACCGTGTCGACCCCAACGTCCCCGTGGAAGAGGTGGCTGGCACAGTGGCTGAACTGGTGAAGGAAGGTAAAGCCCGTCACTTTGGTTTATCAGAGGTCTCTCCTGCTACATTAAGAAAAGCGCATAAGGAATTCACGGTTACTGCGGTACAAAGTGAGTATTCCATTATGGAGCGTTCTGTAGAAAATCAGGTGCTGACTACCTGCGAAGAGTTAGGTGTGGGTTTTGTTCCCTGGGGCTCAGTCACCCGCGGCTTCCTCGCAGATAAGTTTAATGAATACAGCCGTTTTTCTGACGATTCCCGCTTTGCTTCTGTCCCTTACTTTACCCCGGAAGCAATGGTCAAAAACCGGGAATTACTCGATATGATCAGGCAACGGGCAGTTGAGCGCAACATGTCCCCTGCGCAGTTTGCCATTGCCTGGTTATTATCAGTAAAACCCTTTATTGTGCCTATTCCCGGCACCACAAAATTGCATCACCTGGAAGAAGACATTGGTGCAATACACACCCGGTTTTCCGACGCAGAAATGGCAGATTTCAGACGGCAATTTGCAGGTATCGAACTGGTGGGTATGCGCCCTGATGACGCTGCCTTAACTGATAAGTAAGCCGGTTTACTCCGGCTTTTCTCTCATCGCTTCGACAAACAGAGAAAATGCCGGAGAATACTGACTCCGGTTGGGGAAATAGAGATAGTAGCCCGGGAATTCATCACACCATTCATCTAAAATACGTTCCAGCCGGCCAGCTTTGATATCTTCCAGCACCATGCCTTCCGGCAAATAGGCAATACCCACTCCCGCTAACACAGCATCATGAATGAAGGTGGTTTTGTTTGAGGTAAATTGCCCCTCAACCCGCACGTTTACGTCGTGGCCATCTTTTTCAAAGTCCCACACCAGCAGCCGTCCGTAGGTTGGCAAACGTAAATTAATACAGTTGTGTTCTGACAGGTGGCGGGGTTCAGCAGGTTTTCCCGCTTTTTCGAAGTATTCCGGTGTGGCCACCACCGCCATGCGAAGCGGCGGCGAGATGCTCACCGCAATCATGTCTTTTTCAACACTTTCTCCCAGGCGGACACCCGCATCATATTTTTCCGCCACAATGTCAGTCAGAGAATAATCAATGGAAAGTTCGATATTGATATCCGGATACTTCACCATAAAACTGCGGACTTTGGGCCAGATGACGGTGCGGGCCGCATGTTCTGCGGCTGAAATTCTGATGGTACCGGCCGGCTTATCTTTCAGGGCATTCAGTGAATCCAGTTCGTTCTCAATTTCGAGTAACCTGGGCGCCACGGAATCGTACAATTTTTTGCCGATTTCAGTGAGGGACACACTGCGGGTTGTGCGGGTAAGCAGACGTAAACCCAGCCTTTCTTCAAGCCCCTTAATGGTATGACTTAACGCAGATTGAGAGACTGATAAACGCGCCGCTGCACGGGTAAAACTTTCTTCCTCGGCAACGGCGGTAAAAGCAATAAGATCGTTCAGTTTTGTTTTCATAATTCAGATAGTTATCCGGAATTAGCTGGAAACCTGCAAAACCCGAATTTTAGCACAAAACCGTGTTTCTCTTATCGTTATTTGTCCAAATTTTCCTTTTTCAGCGCAGAAAACCAGGGAACAAGCGCCTGTGCCCAAAGCCGGTATCCGGCTTCATTCGGGTGGAGTAAATCGGGCATAATATCTTTGCTTAATATTTCGTCTCCGCTCAAAAAAACATCGTTGATATTGGTGTAGAAAACGCCTTTTTCTTTTGCAATATGTGCCAGAAGACGGTTTGTTTTCTGATTATTAATCCGTTCGGGAGACATGGCATTTTCTCCCCTGGGAAATATGCCGGTAAGCAAGACAGCACTGTCCGGCATTTTCTGTTTTATCCGGTCAATAATGTTACTTACACCACGGGCAATATGTTCCGGCGGATCCATCCGGTGCCCCGTATTGTTGGTGCCGATCATCACAACCGTGATGGCCGGCGACAGGCCGTCTAATTCACCCTGTTCAATGCGCCAGAGCACATTTTCGGTTCTGTCGCCGCCGAAGCCCAGATTTAACGTGGGAACATCCGGAAAATACGCTTTCCAAACCGTTGCGCCCTTGTCTTCCCAGCCATGGGTAATTGAGTCGCCAATGAGCACAACCTCTGGCCGGATCATCTGCTTTTCTGCCAGTTTCTGGTGATGGCGCTTCATCCACCAGTCATCAGCCCAGAATGCCCGCAGCGGGGCCGGCGTAATACTTTGGGTATCCTGATCCGGACACAGGATATTTCCCGGCTCATTCGTGGTAATTTTCACCCCTGATACGGCAATATCACCGGAACCGTAAAAGAATAGTTTGAAAGGCTCGCTCACATTAGAAAAGTCGGCAAATTTGCCGGAAAAACACTTAACCGGGATGCTAACGTGCTGCCATCCTGCACCTTGCCATTTTACTGCATCAGGCCATAAATCGACGACATAGTGGCAGTTCTCACCACAATCTATGCCCGCCTGCAACCCGGCCTTGTTGACATCGTCTACCCTTAAGTCAAACGTCAATGCTGCCGCTTCCGGTTGATGTATCAGATTCAGGTTAACAGGGCTATTCACTTTAAGATAAGCCCGTCCCTCCCAGGCTTCAGTAAACACGATCCTGCTCACCGGCTGTCCGGCCGGATGGCTACTTTCCTGTGTAACGGTCACTCCGGGGATCTCAGTGGTGAGGCCGGACACCGCCACGCTCTCACCGCCGTTTTTTATTTGCAAATCGGATAACGAAAAAGTGACTTCTTCCGGTACTTCATGGGTGTCGGCACTCCTTTGCGCCGCACAGGCACAAAGGAGCAGTACCCCGCTAAGACAAATTAACGTCCGCATGGTTACTTCGTCCGTTCCACAGTAAGGGCATCACCGGAATAAGTGACAGTGACGTCCGGCTTCGCTTCGTAATTTAATAGGGTTTCACCTTCGGAAATAAACCTGACATGCCAGGTACGGGAAGTGACCATATTATCAAACTGCCCTTCACGTTTGCCGATGGTGAGCTTACCTTCACTGTCATCATACTCAATGCGGGTGTACGAATACGCCCCGTTCTCGTAGTCGTATGACTTGCCGTCGTCGTGATAGAGTTCAAATTCGCCGTCAGCACCGGTAAATACGTTTATGGTATAGTCGCCATCCGGCTTATCGTAAACATATTGAATGGCTTCACCCGCCGGAATAATTGATCCGGCTTTTACGTATAGCGGCATTTGCGTTAACGGCGCACTGGCATTAATCGTTTGCCCTCCCTGATACGTTTCACCGGAGTAAAAGTCGTACCAGCTTACGCCTGCGGGCAGATAAACATCCCGTTCCCGCGCCTTGTACTCATACACAGGGTTAACCAGAATGGCCGGCCCGAACATGTAGGCATCATCGATATCCTGCGCTTTTTCATCTTCAGGGAAGTCCATCACCAGACCGCGCATTAAGGTACCGTCTTTATGGAACATGTCCCCTGCCTGCGAATAAATATAAGGCATCAGACGGTAGCGTAATTCGATGGTGGATATCAGTGCGTTATACACTTCCGATCCTTCATCGGCCAGATTAAACACTTCCCTGAAAGGGTTTTGACCATGGGAGCGGAACAGCGGCACAAATGCGCCGAACTGGAACCAGCGCATATTCAGCTCCTGCCATTCCTGCTGATATTGTTCAGCCATTTCACTGTAGTGACCCACAACCACATCGCCGTTGTAACGATAGTGATCTTCCGGTGTGAAGCCACCGATATCCATGGTCCAGTTCGGCATACCGGACAATCCTGTACCTACACCAGCAGCAATCTGCTCTTTAAGATTTGACCACCGCGGCACGGTGTCTCCGCTCCAGATTGCACTGCCCGTACGCTGAATGCCGCCGAACCCGCTGCGGGTAAGAATAAAACTACGCTTGTCAGGGTCTGACTGCCGCTCACCTTCATACACGCCTTCTGCGTTTGCCAGCGCATAGGAGTTAAAATACTCAGCACCTGAACCTATCGGTAACGGCGTCATGATTTCTTTTCGTTTGGTATACGACAGGTTCGAATGGATGTCCGGCTCGGATGCGTCCAGCCACCAGGCATCAATACCGAGCACATTCAAATTTTCGTCTAATTGCCGCCAGAAAATTGCCTGTGATTCTTCAGGGTAAGGGTCGTAAAACCCGTTCAGATAACCCTCCCCAATCCAGTCCAGATTGCCCTCCTGATCCACGTTCTTATTCAGCATGTAGCCTTTGGCATTCAGCTCTTTGTAATTGTCAGTTGTGCTGTAGAATTTCGGCCAGACGGAAATCATAATATTGGCATTTAGTGCATGAACTTCGTCTATCATGCCTTTAGGATCGGGGAAACGGGCCAAATCGAACTTATGGCTTCCCCATGCATCTTCCGGCCAGTAAGACCAGTCGAGCACAATATTATCAATGGGGATCTGCTTTTCACGGTAGGTTTTCAGCGCCCCTAACAGTTCATCCTGCGTTTTGTAACGTTCACGACTTTGCCAGAATCCATAGGCCCATTTGGGCAGCATCACGGCTTTGCCGGTAAGTTTGCGGTAACCGCTTATTACCTCGTCGGTGTCGTCACCGGCTACAATGTAATAGTCCAGCGACTTTCCGGTTTCTGATGCCAGCGACAAGCTGTTCTCGTCGGCCTTCGACTGAGGATTATTGTGTAACAGACGGAAGTATCCACCCTGCGAATCCCAGTCGACTTCAATGTCCACCTTTTCACCGGCGGTGAGCATCATTTCAGTATTGTGAAACCAGGGATTCCAGTTCATTCGCCACCGGTCCAGCAGCTTTTCACCGTTTATGGTCAGTTTGGCATAGCCACTGGAGTACATACGGAACTTGTGAAGTCCGCTTTGCTTCGCGCTTATCTGCCCTTTCCATACGACCCGGGGCTGGCTGACATCACCAAGCTCTGCAGGAAATGGTATTTCCCGGGTGGTATTGTGAGCAAGAAACTGATAATCAAGATCGGCTTCTGTGCGTTTAAGCAGCAATTTATCTCTATCGTAGTAATACGCGGTTAATCCCCCGGCGTTGCCGTCTTCATCATAAAGCGTAAAGCCTGCGTTCAGCGGCGCTGACTCCACCGGATTTCCGAACCGTGTAATGGCGGCGTTGTCCCATAAAATCCCGTAATGTTTGGTAGAGACAACAAAGGGAATCGAGATTTGCAGGTTATGGGTGCTCAGCTCAACATTATCTCCGGCATGATTAATACGGCCATCCTGATGCTGCCCTAACCCGTAAAAACCCTCATCTGAACCAGTATTCCACTGCTGGTGAATAGCGAAATTGTACTTATCGGCACCGGCAGGATCGGCGGTCACCGGCGCAAATTCGCCGCTGTTCACACTCTCAAGCAATACCTCTCCGGCACGGTTTTTTACCACCAGATTACCGTCAGTCAGCGATACTGAGGCTGTCATAGCGGGTGTAGACAATATCACCGCACCGGCGGATTCTTTGATATCGTAAGGGGTATTCCCCGCAGAGGCAGTCACCATCAGGCTCTCTGCAACCCGACTGAAATCGTCATGTGGCAGCGCCGTGACGCGAATGATTCCTTCATCAAATACTTGTAGGCGCACGGCTTTAGCCTGCCCCTGAGCAGGCAAAACAAGCAGGCCGTGTTCTGTCGCCTGATAGCTTCCCGCTTGAATAACTTCAGCACTGCCGGTGCTGTTTTCGCAGCCACTGAGTACGGTTGCTGACATTAACGCAACGGCCACACTGGCTGCAATTCGATGGATTTTTTTCATGGTGTTATTCCTTTTACCTTTGTTCATAGTTGCAAGGTATTCATTCTTGCCAGGTGGTCATTTTTACTTTGAGAATATGCGGCTCATCGTTGAAGTTAAGTCCCCAGTCAGTTTGATCGCCATTCCAGACGCGTTCAAATATCCAGTTACCTTGATCATCAAAATGGCCTTCTTCCACCCTTTCAATCATTACAGGGAGTGATGCGATTTCTTTTGACGGTGTAAAGGTGACCCGTGCACGCAGCGCAGTCACTAAAAACTCATCGTCGGATAATTTAGCGATAAGTGCGCCGCCGGAAGCCGGATGATTTCCTGCAGGCGGGTCAATCCAGAACATAGGTCGTCCGTAGGAAACTTCTGCATCCCAGTTTCCGAGATCCAACAGTTGACTGTAAGCGGGAGACTCCCCTTTTGCTTGCGACACATTGGCATTCCACACTTTTTCATCTTTTGACGAGTCGTGAGGCTCTGCGACTCCCCAAACCTGATGCTCGAGGCTGAGCGTTGCCCATACGCCGGACCATGACTGCATCAGCCCGTATATTTCAGCAAAAGGAGCGATGGTGTCGTCGTTAACCGTTTTCGCGCCGAGGGGATAATTGGCATAACCGGTGTAGTCCATGCCGAATGGCGCAAACCCGAACCCCTGATGCCCCAGGGTACTGAAAAAGTAGCGGGCATAGGGCTGGTCGTTGCCAATCTCCGCTACAAACAAGGGGTTATCTTCACGGCTGTACAATTCCAGCACCCGTTTTACCGTTTTATGGTCACGAAAATAAATATCTGGCGAAATCATATCGATGTGCGGGGCGCCGGCTTTCCAGACGTCGATAACATTGTCTGTAGGACCGCCCATGGAATAGCCCGAGCCGGGATTGAAAGGATTTCTCAGCGCCACATTAACGTTCATCGGCAAAGGTTTAATTGCTTTACCGGCCTGTGCAATCTCATCGACATAACGGGCAATAGACCAGGCATGAAAGATTTCATCAGCGTCATCACCGAATACCTCAGCCCATGTACCCGGCTGTTTGTTCATCCGGGCCAGTAAAGTGTCAGGGACAGGCTGTTTAAAAAGAGAATTTGCCAACGGGGAGTAATCACGTTTTGAGCCGTAGGTGCCGGTTTCATTTTGCACCTGTACCATGATGACCTGATGAGCCGGATCATTATCACGCAAATATGTCATCAAGGCTTCAAAGGCGCGCTTGTCAGCGGCCAGCGTCTGTTCGCCGTGAGGCGACAGAGAGTTCAGGGTTCGCCCGTCGCGTGTGATCACTCTGGGGAAACGCTGATTATTCAGTTTGATCCAGGCCGGCGCGTAATGAGGCGCGTTGTTTTTCCAGGTGGCAAACCACAGCAATACCACTTTCACTTCCCGTTCTGCGGCCTGGCGGATCAGGACATCAAGGTAGCTGAAGTCGAAATGTCCTTCTTCCGGTTCGATTTGCTCCCACGCCACCGGAATACCCAGGGTGTTAGCATGCATGGCATCAACAACCGGCCACACTTTATCCAGCGCTGCAGGATAGTTAGCGGAATTATTCGTTTGCGCACCCAGCATCAGAAAAGGCTTACCATCGACGAGAAAGGCATGGCGGCCGTTTTGAGTGACCACTTGAGGTAAGTCGTGCCGGGATTGAGAAGCTGCGGCGGGCTTTACCCCCGCATTCTGGCAGGCACTTAGCGTACACATTGCACAAAGAAGAAGACCTGCAAAATAATAGATTTTCATAGTGTCCAAATATCAATTCAGGGTTGGGAAAAGCGTTGCACTGCACCGGCAGGTAATACCAATATAAAGCCGGTGCAGTGCGATACGCGCGGGTACTAGAAATTGCCCCGCAGAGACAGCGCATAACGGATATCGTTGACGTGATAAGCACTGTAGTGATTACCCGGGCCGTTCTGACGCATCTCATTTTTGGTCACCGCATCATTGAGATTGTTCGCTTCCAGAACCACCGCGTAATTGTCGTTGATACGATATGTCACAGAGCCGTCCAGGTAAGCAGTCGCCGCATTGAACAGCGGCAAGCCATAAGTGATGCCATTTTCCGTGCCGGTGAAACCATTTGCATTAGTTGCAATCAGGAATTCATCCCGCCAGTTGTAGGCCAGGCGCGCGGAAAACGGACCTTTCTCGTACATTAATACCAGGTTTACCGCATTTTCTGACAAGCCTCTGAATGGCATATCCTCGTAGCCTGAACCGTCTGTATCCACCGGCTGAGAGCTTGAATCAGCATCAATTTCACTGTCTATCCAGGTGTAGTTCATTTGCACGCCGAAACCGTCAAAAGGTGCAGGAAGTGAAGAGAAAAAGTGGTTCAGAGAAAGCTCGACACCCGTGATTTCAGCATCAGCACTGCTAACTGGCCACCTGGCATTATAGGTATAACCACCAAATTCAACCTGAGACAATTGGGGCACCTGATAGCCGGAAATATCCTTAGTAAACAATGCCACATAAGCAGAACTGTCTTCGGCGTAATACCATTCCAGAGACACATCAAACTGGTTGGACTCCATAGGGTCGAGATACGGATTTTGTGTGGAGTCCAGTGTCAGCACGTAATCTTCCACTTTAGGCGGATTGCCGGCATTCTGGCTGGCCTCTCCTGCACTGGATAAATTCGCGTTCAGTACAATATTGGCACCTAAATCTGCAAAATTTGGCCGCGCCATCGCTTTGGCGGCAGCAAAACGCAGCAGCAAATCATCGGTCAGTTCTACTTTTACGTTTAAGCTGGGAAGCCAGTTACTGTAATCATGCTCCGCATCCAAGGCGGTGAAAGCACCGTTGCCAAACAGCGCATTGTTCGGATATTGCAGATAACCATGAGCGGTATTTTCGGTTTTAACGTAACGCACACCCACATTGCCCGACACGGGTTTGCCCAGTGCGTCAGTAAAGAAGTCGAGCATCACATAGGCGGCGGCCGTTTCCTCTGTCTGATCATTGGTATACTGATCATCATTTAAATCACGGCGGTTCCAGTACGCCCAGGCAGACCAGTCTGCATACACGAACCGGTCCTGTAACGCCTGAAAACTCTGCGGATAACCAAACGCAAAACTGGCATCAGGTGCATACACGTTTGCCGGCGCCGGCACATCACCACCAAAGAAGTTATCAAAGGAATTCAGGTTCAGCTCACTGACATCAGGGACAATATTCTCCTGCCCTTCCACAATGGCAGCTTGTAACCAGCTTGGTGCTAACGGACTCCAGTTATAACCGGTATCGGCGTTATCAGATGATGTTTTGCTATAGCGGGCGCCAAACTTCACGGCTTCGAAGAAACCGTCAGATAAAAAGTACTGAACATCAATATCTGCCGCAGTCATATCCGCCTGACGGTCGTACTGATTATCCATGATGAAATTCCAGACATAGTTGTCCGGGTTTCCCAGATAAGAAGCATCTGATGTCACAGTGGGCAAGCTGCCGGTTAAATCGACATCTATGTAAGGTACGCTAATCTGTGTGGCCACCGTGTTATCAAGCCCTGCAGAATCAGAACTTACCCGCTGCAGCGACGTTTCCACCAGAAATTGCTCACCGGCGTACCGGTAACGCAGCGCGATATCTTCCGTTTTCGCCTGCTGGGAAGAGGCCCTGACATCGGCCCCCATGGGAATACCGCCATCCTGTACCAGCCGTCCTTTTTCCAGTACACCGCTGTCACTGAACTGTGCACCGCTTTCCACCTGCACACCATAGGGCCAGTTATCTACGAATATGGCATCCTCATTCCACTGCATATCGTAGTCGCTGGAAAAGTATGTCAGGGTAAATTCGTGGTTTTCAGACGGAGCATATTGCAGGGCCGCATAAGCGCCGTTACGTTCGCGGTTAAAATACATGGTACGCCAGTCTGCACCTCTGGGCACATAGACCGTTGACCCTTCGTATCCGGCAATGTCATCACGGTAGAAAAAAGGTCTTACGTACATGGAATCGTTACGGGTAGACAATTCAGAGACGGCAATATCAAACAAAAAGCCGACTTTACCGGCAGAGGTATCCCAGTTATTGGAATATAAAAAAGAATAGCCCGGCTTGGTTTCTTTTATCACATCACCATAGTTGGCACTGATATCAAACGCGATTTGCTGACCGTCGCGGTGAAAAGGCAGACGGGTTTCCAGATCGATGGTACCGGCAAGGCCGCCTTCAATCTGATCCGCCGACGGACTTTTATACACATTCACAGCATTTAACAGTTCAGGCGGCACATCACCAAAGCTCAGCGTCCGGCCCCCGTCAGCACTGAACGTTCCCCGTCCGTTCAGTTCCGACCGGACCTGGGTAAGCCCGCGCACAATCACACCATTACCTTCCACCGAGAAATGTTCAGGATCACCTAACGACATGTACCGGTCGATAGCAACACCCGCCACCCTTTGCAAAGTTTCAGTGATACTGCGGTCAGGCAGTGCGCCGATGTCATCGGCACTGATCCCGTCCATGATTTTATTGGAGTTCATTTTTGTTGCCTGAGCAGAAATGACGCTGGCCCGCATGCCTTTTACTTCTATAACTTCAAGTGCCTCACTGTCTTCTTCCTCAGAGTCAGTCTGTGCCAGACCCGTGGCGGGACAGGCCAAACCTAAGGATGCCAGTAGAAAAGCGGTAAGTTTTGCGTGCTTAAACTGTTCAAGTCCTGAATGTGTAGTTTTCATATTTTAAAAGTCCATGTTGCGTTGAACCATGCCACTATGCACCTCTTCGTGGCTATTGTTGTTACTCAGCAGCAGAAACGGCATACTCCTGCTGCGCTGAGGTGGTGAAACTAATGACGCCCTGCTCAGGCGAAGTAAAAGCAACGTGTTTTCCGTTAGCTGTTACTATAATCTTGTCGTCAAAACTGTCACAACGAATGCGGATTTCGCCGTCTGTGAAGGTTTTAATAATCGCTTTATTAAGGCGCCCGTCAGACCATCCCATACTGACTTCACGATTCCCCCGCGCCTTGAGGCCGGTTACCCTGCCGTGCTCCCACGCATCGGGCAGCGCTGGCAACAAATGCAGTTCACCTCTGTGACTTTGCAGCAGCATTTCCGCAATACCAGCCGTTGCACCAAAATTACCGTCGATCTGAAAAGGCGGATGAGAACTCCAGAGATTACTTAACGTGCTGTCCCGCAATTGTGCCCGGAGCAATTTATGGGCACGGTTTCCGTCTGCCAGGCGGGCCCAAAAGTTGATTTTCCAGGCACGGCTCC
>NZ_CFHOXV010000020.1:54630-68295 GCF_984505615.1 Alteromonas sp.
GCACGGTTTCCGTCTGCCAGGCGGGCCCAAAAGTTGATTTTCCAGGCACGGCTCCACCCTGTGCCGCCATCGCCTCTTGCGTTAAGTGATACCGCAGCGGCTTTCGATAAGACCGGTGTATCAACCGGCGAGATATGATTGCCCGGATGCAATGCAAACAGGTGGGAGATATGACGGTGGCGGTTTTTCCTATCATCAATATCCTGACGCCATTCCTGCAACTGACCCCAATTACCAATCCGCAGTCCGGGTTCGAGCCTGTCAAGTGCGCTCTTTAACGCAGCGGCAAACTCCCCGTCGCCAACCTGCTCTGCAAGTGTTAGCGTGTTTGCAAACAGATCCGTGACGATTTGCTGAGACATAGACGCACCGGCCGTAAAATCACCGTGTTCCGGAGAATAAGAAGGGGAAATCAGTAGCGTGTCTGAATCCGCGCTTTCAACCAGGTTGTCCAGCCAGAACTGACTGGTTAATTTGAGAAGCGGCCAGG
This sequence comes from Alteromonas sp., assembly GCF_984505615.1. NCBI lineage: Bacteria > Pseudomonadati > Pseudomonadota > Gammaproteobacteria > Alteromonadales > Alteromonadaceae > Alteromonas > Alteromonas sp. Next base: position 55,121 of record NZ_CFHOXV010000020.1, read on the forward strand.
CCCGTTCTTTCAGGAAGCTTTCATCAGCATTGAATGCGACTTCTTCATAGAAGTGTCTTGCTATCCATGCAGCCGCTTCCGGTTGCCAGAATGCGGTGGGCCAGTCAATTAACCCCGTTGAGCCCCAGGGATTGGTATTCAGGAAGACCACCCAACCTGCTGAACCAAATAAGCTTCCGGCGACTTCCCGTCCGGGTATTGTGAGGTTCTCTACAAAATCGAAAAGCGGCGGCAGTGTTTCGGGCAGGTTTGTGGTGTGAGCCAGCCAGTAATTCATCTGTAAATTGATATTCAGATGATAGTCAGCACTCCAGGGAGCCTGAATGTCTTTATTCCATATTCCCTGCAGGTTCGCCGGCAGCGAGCCCGCTCTGGATGAGGCAATTAAAAGATAGCGACCATAGTGAAAATAGAGACTTTCCAGCGCGCGGTTCTGCGACTCATTTTTAGAAGGATAAGCTTTGAGCGCAGCGGTCAGTTCACCGGTTTCACCATCACCAAGGTCCAGCTTGACGCGGTTAAATAAAGGCTGGTAATCATTGAGGTGGCGGGTTAAAAGCTCATCAAAAGAGAAGTTTCGAAGATGAGCGAGTTGCGAGGTGGCTTTATCTTTTGCATGTCCCAGCCGGTAATCCGGGTGACGTAATGCATAATTGGTAGCCGCGGTAAGCAAAATGGTCACGCTGTCAGCGTTTCTTACGCTGAATTCTGCGTCTTTCACATCTGTGTTGCCACCCTCATGCAAAATACGCATGCCGGCTGCAAATTCAAGGCCGTTGTCGGTTAATGCTCCGCTGTATAGTAACGAATCCTGACCGCGCCCCTCTGCCGACCAGGTTCTATTTTCAGGAAAGCGTAACTTGCCGGATACGTTCAGCGCGCCTTTTTCAGATGCCTTCAGCCTGATGACAATGCTGTTGTCGGGATAAGTAACAAAATAATCTCTTTTGTAGTCAATTTTGTCTGCGGAATAACTCACTGTCGCCACAGCCGTGCTCAAATCAAGGCTTCGATGGTAATCGTGAATTTCCCCCGTCATGTCAGGAAACGACAGCACCAGATTAGCGAAGCTCTGATAGCTGCCATAGTCCGGCTGTTGATGACCCAGTTTGCCAGCCACATACTCAGGTGACAGCGAGCCTTTTTCCGCAATCTCTTTGACTACGGCTTCTACCTGCTCAGCATAACCGGATGTATCGTCAGGTAAGCCGGATTGATACGGACCGTTTTTGCCGGGGCCGCCTGTCCAGAGTGTTTTTTCATTAAACTGAATAACATCTTCTGTTACGCCACCGGCTATGGTTGCGCCGAGTAAACCATTGCCCAAAGGAAGCGACTCAGACTCCCAATCTTCGCCGGGAGAATTAAAAACAAGAACTGCATGTTGGTTAAAAGCGGTTTTATCCGGAGGGCTGACCGGCGAATTCTGCCCGTAGCTTAGCGGCGAACCGGACGCAAAAAAGAAAGCGATGGCAACGGCGATAAGCAGACGACCATTGTTTACTTTTTCTTTAAAGGCTTTTGCTTTTTTCATTTTATTTGCCAGTAAACCCAAAACATAAAAGTTATCTTTGAACACGTATCGCCTTCATGTTGTTACCACGATCGGGATACGATGTTTGTTTTTTGTTAATGACGATAAAACTAATGAGAATGCGGGTCCGGAGATATCTGAAAACGCAAAAAAGCTAGCAATGTGCAAAAAATAGAAGAAATTGTGGCAGAAAATATAACTATGATTAGCATGTAAATATTCTTACATGTCGCACCTTTGCGCTCATTGACGAATGGTTGTGAGTTTGATTATATAAACCTATCCATATTTGCAGACTGGCACGTGGTTACAACGGAAAGTATGTTTGGCTACCATAAAAAAGTTATTTATTCGTTAACGGCATACGCTATTTTCGCCGTAATACTGGTAGCCATTGCATATCATCAGTCTTTCCCCGAAGAGTCTCTGCTTCCCCGCGCTGCTGAGGAAAACAAACTGAAGTGGAAAAGCCTGACTTACGATGATTCGCAGGAAGGTGGCGCATCCACTATTTCGGTTATCGATGACGGGTTCAGTTACACACTCAGCATGTTACTGAACGAACAGAAAGACTATCCCTTTGCCATGGGCGAAATGCTGTTTCTGAACAGTCAGGGACAGCCTGGTCTCGTGGACCTGAGTGCGTTTGATACCTTGTCGTTTATGGCAAAATGTTCACCGGAAAGTACCCTGACCTTCTCTTTATTCACTCTCGATAAAAATGCCAGCAAAATTGATGATGCAAGGTCTGATCGTATTTCCACCCGGTATTTTCACTGTAAAAGTGAGTGGCAGCGTTACGACATTGATATCACCCGGCTGGAAACACCGGAATGGTGGTACAAGTGGTATAATCAGGCGCTCAGTGAGCAGGAATACAGCCTGGCAAGAGTAAAGAAAATTTCATTTGGCAGTTCCATTCAGAGTCCGCTGAATGTGCAGTCCACCATCAGTATCCGCGAAATTGTGTTTAACGGTAAAGACTGGTCTTACTTATATACTTGCGCTGCTATTTTACTTGCCTCAGGTGCAATGCTGGTCGCATGGCTGTTTAAAGCCCACAGCAAATATCTGATGAAAGAAGTGAAAAATAAACTTCAGAAGGACCGGCCGTTAATTGACTGCGAACACCTTTCACTGGAAAGCCACAGAGACAAAGATAAAACGGCCATTTTGAAATTCCTTGCCAAAGAGTACGCAAATCCGGGGCTAAATCTGGAGTTTATTGTCCGGGCGTTAGGCATTAACCGGAATAAAATTAACGACATTCTGAAAAGTGAGTGCGGGTACACGTTTTCAACCTATTTAAACAAGTTGCGGCTGAACGAAGCGGCACGCCTGCTGACGGAAAATAAGGATGCCAACGTCTCTGAAATCGCATACTCGGTAGGTTATAAAAACGTGCCTTATTTCAATAAGCTTTTCAAAAACGAATACGGATGCAGCCCCGGCATGTTCCAACATGGAAGTGACCATTTCCACGCCAAAACTGCGTCCGGATAAACGAATTCGCGTAATCGCAAATACGTTACCAGTTCATCATTTCTTTCAAATAATCCGTCAGCTTCGCGGCATTTTCTCTGTGCTGTTCCACACGCGGATGAGCACCGTAACCGGTAAAATCAAAGATCAGGGTATGGACTCTTTGCCCGTCTCCGGATGAATCAGGTGACGCTTTAATTGCATCAACAGCACTGGCAATGTAATCCGGCCACACACTGGTTTTTGTTGCATCCATACTGCCGATAGCACACACGAACTCAGCATCAGGATGATGCTTCATCAACGTGCGGATGAATTCTTCATAGGATTTTTTGATCTCCTCAGGCCCGGCGTTTAAACGCTTTTCGTTTTCAATCAGCCAGCGATCATTCTGGCCAAGATTCACCACCACCACATCCGGCTGCCAGTCATCAAAATGCCATGAAGAGTTGTTGTTACTTTCCGCTGTAAGCTGGTCATAATATTCCGGCATCGTAAAATCAAACCAGCTGATCATAAAACCGATACCGCTTTTCGCAATTGAATGGAATTCCGCATCGAGATGCCGGGCCGTGATAGCCGCATAGGAAAGATAGTGATTTTTCTCAGAAGGCTTATTATCCGGGTCATTATGGGCAGCTTCATTGCCCATGCCGACGGTAATCGAATCGCCATAAAACAGGATGCGTCTTGACGGCGGCACCGGTTTTGCCAGCAGCTTCCCGTCGTCTGCCAGCGTCACGCCCTGAAAATAGGTTCCGCCTTCTTCGCCTTCAGTACGTTTGAACAGTGTCACCTGCGTTGTATCGTTGCGGACCATGTGACTCAGATCATACTGATGCAGACCCCTTTGCGTATGAATGACATAGGGTGAAATGTCCTGACCATCAAAAATGACGTTGTAATAATTCCTGCCGGTTTGATCGTCTAACGTCAGTACCAATTTATTGCCGGAGAAAGAAAACGTAACACTGTTACCCGGCCAGCTTAAAAAGGCACCCTGCTCTGTATAAGCCACTCTGCCAGAGTAAGTAAACCCATCATTTGCAGAAGTGACGAAACGGTCAGCGAAAGCCCGTACAGGGTTAAACAGTATGAAAAAAAGAAACAGAAGGTGTGAGTAACGCATTGTTGTAAGTCATTCCCTTAGCGTCTGAGTAATCCGAAATACTATCGTTACCCGCATCGACTTACCATACACAACCACTCACATCCCGTTTTAGTTTCTTATTTTAACTCTGCTGCCCGTTTACCACGCGAACCACGTCTCCATTTTCAATGCCATCAGGTGGATTGGTGATCACCCGGTCAGTGGCATCTATCCCGCTGGCTATTTCAATATCGCGGCCCAAATCTCTGCCGGGTTCAATGGCTTTTAGTGAAACAGTGGTATTGTCGCCGGCACCGGACACTGTCGCCACAGACAAGCCGTTGGCATTAAAAATTAAAGCACTCACGGGGACGGTGAGCATGGCTGCATTAGCTGATAATGGCAAATTGACACTGGCATAGCCCCCCGGCAATAAGCTGTTATCCTGATTATCGAGTATTAACTGCACCAGCATGGTCCCGGTATGGCGGTCCACCGCTGAATTTGAGCGCACCACTTCCGCCTCATAACGGCTTCCCGGGCTTTCCGGTACTGACACCTCAGCCTGAGTACCTTTTTGGATTTGACGGGCAAATTTTTGCGGCACCTGAACATTTAAGCGCAACGGGTGGGTCGACGCCAGCATGAATAAAGGCTCGCTGTCATCCGAACCGGCATTAATAAGATCGCCAATATCCTTATTTCTTGCCACCACGACGCCGTCAAAAGGCGCAGGGATCATGGCTAAATCCTTTTGTACCTGTAAACGGTTAACATTGGCTTTGGCTGATGCCAGCTGCGCCTGTGCAGCGCGGTAACTGTTTTCACGCTGCTCCAGTTCCTGAGCAGTCACGGCATTGGTCGCCACCAGCTTTTTCCATCTGTCCAGCGTTGACCGGGCAAGAGCAACATCAGCGCTGAACCTGTCTACATCGGCCTGCGCCTGGATAAGCTGCTGATCCAGCTCTGGTGTATCGAGCTCTGCCAGCACTTCGCCTTCTGTTACAAGCGCGCCGATATCGTGATGCCACTCTTTCACATAACCGTCCACACGGGCGTAGATAGACGCCTGTTTAAACGCCTGGAGCCGTCCGGCAAGGGTTAACGACTGTGTTGCCTCGCCGGTTACCGGCTGCGTCACGGAAACAGCCGGGATCAAACGCGCCTGCGTCCATTCAGCGACCTGTTCACTGTTCGCCTGACGGCTCATGATCCCCGTTACAACAATAATGGCGGCTAACAGCAGTAGACCAATAAATGCAATTTTTCCCATAACCGTTCCTGATGTATGTCTGTTCGTGCCGGTCATGCTTAGTTCTGCCCGGTGTGTTTGATTGATTCGTCGTTATCGTTGCGGTGTAAGACACTGAAGATAACGGGTACAAAAAATAATGTGGCAACCGTCGCAAACAGCAGCCCGCCAATAACGGCTCTGCCCAGCGGCGCATTCTGTTCACCGCCCTCCCCCAGGCCCAGCGCCATGGGCAGCATGCCCACAATCATAGCAAGGGCTGTCATTAGTACAGGGCGAAGTCTTGCAAACCCTGCTTCCAGAGCTGCCTGCGTAGCATCTTTCACTTCTGCCAGACGCTCTCTGGCAAAACTGACGACCAGCACACTGTTCGCAGTAGCCACTCCCATACACATAATCGCGCCGGTCAGTGCCGGTACACTGAAGGTAGTGCCCGTGGTAAATAGCATCCATACAATGCCGGCGATAGCAGCAGGCAATGCCATGATGATAATGAAAGGGTCCCGCCAGGACTGAAAATTAATCACAATAATGAAGTAGACCAGTCCGATGGCACCGATTAATCCGGTAAGCAAGCCCTGATAGGCACTTTGCATGGTACTTACCTGCCCTTTCATCTCAACCGTTGCACCACGGGGCTTCTCAGCGTCATACCGGTTGATGATTTGCTGAATATCTTCAGCTACAGCACCCAAATCCCGGCCCTGTGTGGTAGCAAAAATTTGCACCATGGGCTCGATATTGTACTCCGTAAACACGCCGTTCAACTGCGTGCGGCTGAACGTCGCCATGCCTCCAAGAACTGACGGCTCACTGGCATTACCGTTAACCGGAATATTGTTCAGCTCAGCCAGTGAATCAACTTTATATTGAGGTGTTTGCATAACAATGGGGTAAGACACGCCGTTGGCAGGGTTCAACCAGAATGTGGGAGAGACCTGTGCAGAGCCGGCCAGGTTCACCACCAGACTATTACTGATATCCCGCTGGGTAATGCCGGACAGCGCTGCCTGTTCACGGTTAATATCTATCTTGATTGCCGGTGCCTGCCGCGACTGATGAATACGGGCATCAACAACACCGGGCACAGCGCGGATATCTTTCAACATATCGTTTGCAAAGTCGAAGCTGGCATTCAGATCCCTGCCCCGTATCTGAATATCAATGGGTGACGGTGCACCAAAATTGAGGATCTGGCTGACGATGTCAGCGGGTAAAAATGAAAACGTCATATCAGGAAAGCGTTCCGGCAACACTTCTCTGAGTGTTTTGATGTACTCCGCGGTGGGCGCATGCTCCTGTGTCAGCGAAATATTGATATCGCCGTCTGAAGAACCAATCATGCCGGTATTGGCGTAAATGGTATTCATACTGGAAATATAGGTACCCACGTTATCAACCATGGCCGCCAGCTCTTCAGGCGGAATCACTTCTCTGATCACATCCTGGATCTCAGCAAACCTTGCAGCGGTTTCTTCTACCCGCATACCCACCGGGCCTCTTGCGTGCAGGGCTATTTGTCCGCTGTCCACATCAGGAAAGAAATTACGGCCGATGAAAGGCAACAACGCAAACGACAGCATGACGGCGAGCATGAACAAGGTAATGAACCGTTTTCTGCTTACGAGTGCACGGTGCAGTGCAGACTGATAGCGGTGCCTGAACCGGTGAAAACCCCGCTCGAAACCTTGTTGAAACCTGGCAAAAAATGAAGACGACAAATTGGCATCATCGTGTGGCTTTAACATGTACTTTGCCAGCGTAGGCACCAGCGTGCGCGACAGCAGAAAAGAAAACAGCATGGACAACATCACCGCTTCTGCCATCGGCACAAACAGATACCGTGGTACCCCTTCCAGGAAGTACATAGGTACAAAAACCACGCAGATACACAACAGTGAAACAAACGCCGGCACAGCTATCTGCCCTGCACCGTCTAAAATGGCTTTTTCTACCGGCTTGCCCTGTTCCAGGTGGTAATTAATGCTTTCAATGGTCACTGTGGCCTCATCAACCAGGATCCCTACGGCAAGTGCCAGTCCTCCTAATGTCATGATATTCAGGGTGTGACCCAGTAAGGACATCACCAGAATCGCACCGAGAATCGACAGCGGAATGGACAACGTCACAATCAGTGTAGAGCGCCAGCTACCGAGGAAAAGCAAAATCATCAAACTGGTCAACAGCGCCGCAATCACGCCTTCCACCACTACGCCATGCACAGCATTAAGCACGAACATTGACTGATCGCCAATTTGCTTAACTTCTAACGCTTCAGGCAACGCATCTTTGACTTCTTCGATACGCTGCTTAATGCCATTGATCACATCCAGCGTTGAGGTATTACCGGATTTAAATATGCTCATTAATACCGAGCGTCCGCCGTCCACATGCACGATATTCGTTTGTACCGCACTGCCGTCATAAACATGGGCAACGTCGCGGATGTAAACAATGGTGTCATTAATGGTACGAATGGGTAAATCACCAATCTCTTCGATGGTGGCAGGCGCGTTATTGATTTGAATGGCGTATTCATATTCGCCAATTTTTTGCGTGCCGGCAGGAATGATCACGTTCTGATCGGCCAGAGCATTGGCCACATCCTGACCTGAAAGCCCTCTTGCGCGAAGTGCGTCCGGGTCTAGATCTATCTGAATTTGCCGCGACTTCCCGCCAAAGGGCCAGGGAATTGATGCGCCCTGAACGGTAACCAGCCGTGAGCGGAGCTGATTCATGCCCAGATCGGCCAGTTGCTGTTCTGTGAGTCCTTTACCCGATAACGCAAGCTGAAGCACCGGTACAGTAGAGGCATTGTAGTTCATGATCAGGGGCGGCGCGGTGCCCTGTGGCATCTGGCGCAGCAACGTTTGCGCCACGCCTGTCACCTGAGCGTTGGCCATGTTGATATCCACAGTATCGTGGAAGAATATCTTAACAATGCCGAATCCCGTGTACGACGTGGCTTCAATATGCTCCACATCATTCACAATACTGTTCAGCGCCCGCTCGAAAGGCGTAGTAATACGGCCGGCCATTTCATCAGGCGGCAAGCCCCGCCACTGCCAGGCAACCGCAATCACCGGAATATCCACATTCGGAAAAATATCCGTCGGCGTCCGCATGGCCGACAACGGCCCCAAAATAAGAATAAGTAACGCCAGCACCACGAAGGTGTAGGGTTTACTTAAGGCAATTCTAACCAGTGCAAGCATCATATCCAGCCACTCAATGTGAATAATGACACTTTATCAGTGAGCACAATTCATGATTAGTAGGGTAAATCTGCATGTACTTATGAAGGGAATTAATGAATTGCCAGTTTTACGGAAACTCTACCGGGGTACGGTTGGTATCAGACAATAAATTCATAATAATTCGTACACGTTTTTGCAGCAGGGGCTTCCGGCATTCCATCTCATTACTGCCCGACCTAAACGATTCGGAAAAACAACATTTGTACAATATTGTACAAATTGTTGTCCTCATTTATGCTAAAGAATTCAAGTCTGCAGACCAATATTTGGAAACTAAAAATGCGACTATCAATTGAAATTACGCCCGAGCAGCATAAAAATCTGAAAGCCGCTGCAGCATTACAAGGCAAAAGTATTAAGAGCTATGTGCTTGAAAAGGCGCTTCCCGCTCCCGCAGAGCAAGAGGCATTGCAACAACTTGAGGCGCATTTAACCCCCCGGGCTACTGCCGCGAAAGAGGGTAAGCTGTCAGGTAAATCTGTTGATGATATTTTTGATGAGGAAATAGCAAAAGCTAAATAGCCATATGCTCCATTACGACATTACGGACGATGCCGAAGCTGATATAAGGGAAATAGTGCGCTACACCTAGATAAATGGGGAATTGCACAAACTGACATTTACAGAACGGCTCTCAAACACACCTTCGAACTTATCGGAAACCACGACATCGTATTGAGAAAGCTCTCAGATACACATCCTGATTTACTATACGCAAAATGCCAGCACCACTACATATTTTATATAACTGAAGGTGTTGAGAAGCCAACAATCATCGGCGTAATTCATGAAGCAAGAGAAATCGTTGCAGTACTGCAAACAAGATATGGCAAGGGATAGACCTGACATCCACAGAATGTATTATTTAATGCTCAAGAAAATAGAGATTTGGTGCTCTACCCTGACTCGAACAGGACACATAAACAACTGAATAATATACAACAATGAAAATTAAATACTTGAAAGTACTACCAACGGTACTACTAACATCGTTTACGCGGACCTATTGAAGGATTAGGATGTAAGTACTTTTGCTAATATACGGCCATAACTCCAGTTAAGTGGAGCAGCGAAATTCTAGGTGGGTGCCAAAGTGCTCACCAACCATCACAAAAACAAATTAATAAACAGAAAACTAATCCATTTTTTTAGCGTGTCGAGCTGAATATTTTGATAAGGCAAAAAAGAAACGGGAGCTTATAAAGCTCCCGTTTAAGTTTTGAGTAACTAAATCAGCTTAGCTACCTTCGTCAATTTCAATGTCGTCAATTTCAGTGTCGTCAATTTCTATATTGTCCAGCACGGTGCTGGTGGTTTAGCAACTTACCGTGGCAAGCCACTAAATTCTTGGTGTACCTGGGCACAATCCCTGCGGCACTGACTCATCTGTTACCACTATAGAAGGGGGGGACCCTTTTTTCAAGATAGAAACCACAGGTGGGGTGGGCTCCCATCTCCTTCCAGCTGAAAAATTTTCGAAATTTCATAAGGTGTAATCTTATACCCCTTCCAATTAACTATCAGTCGGAAAGTAGCCCCTGTTAAAAATCAAACTTTGCCCTAACTCTGCCGATCCCCTTTTTGCATCCTACCCAAGTGAAACTTCTACGGGTATTTCGATTTGCTAAAGAACCGTAGGCTAACTCCATGGACCCACAGCAGATTTAAATTGAGGATATCAGCATGGCACCTAAAACTACAAAATTTCGTCAAACCATCAGAAGCTTAATCATACGAACCATCACGGAGCTAATCATTCGAACATTGGCTTGGATGATCGATAAATGGTGATTTGCGGGTAGTGCGGGTATCAGCGGGTATCTTTTTTATTGTGTAACGGAAACCATTTCTATGAATAATTCCTATAGCAATGAAAAATAATACCCGCATACCCCCGCACTACCCGCAACCATGAGTTAAGCTACCTTAATTACACGCCATAGTTTTACCTTCTTATGCTTGTCTTCCCCTGAATTCTCAAGTTTTAGCCCACCCGATATTCTGTCTTTCTTATAACCTAGTTGACGACCGATACTATGCGCCGTCCCCCTATCTCCAGTTAACTCTATCCATTCGTTTGTCAATGAGCCGGGCACACCATCTGGTCTCTGAATATAGTTTAGTAATTCTGACGAGGAGAAAGCCTTGTTTCCAAACGTTGAGTGCACCTTTTCCAGAAAGGCCCTCAAAGCCAACTGATCGGGGTCATCTTCATTAGCTTTATCGATTGCAAGTACAGGGTCGGCAACCTTAAATTCTGGAAATTCACGCCCTACCCATGCTACGGGCTGCCTAACAAGCTCATCCCACTGTTCATAGCTTGCTGTAGCTCCTTGCGCCCGGGTTGGCTGTTGCTGAAAGCCTCGTATCACTGTCAGCACAGCTTCTATGATTTTTTCTCTGTGCTCTTTCACATAGCTGGTGGGCTCAACAGAAAACTTCCGTAGATAAGGCCTATCAGATAGAGGGTCTATACGGCATTTAATCACCCTTCGAACTAAATCCGATGCCGGCCTTAAATTATTCCCCGTGAAAACTACAAATGCGTTATTGGGCAACTGGATATTGCGAGACTGTCCAAGTATTCGATCTCCGAACATTGGGCCGGTAAGAAAGCCTGCAAGTACGGAGGATTGTAATACTCCCATTACATTGTCCCAGATAAGGACTCTTTCACCGCTCATACAAAGAGCGAACAATCGTTTCCGAATCTCATCGTTATTACCTCGAATATCAGGCCAAATTGTCGGCTCTTTACCCGTACATATTGCACCTATCGTTCTGGCCAATAACGTTTTACCACTCCCCTGAACTGGAGCATCAAACCCTATTGCAGGGGCTATGTCTAATACAGGACGGGTCACGGCCGTGAAAATTGCCGCTAACAACACTCCCTTATCAATGTCACCACACAAAGGGAAATCAGAAAATGGTACCCAAATGTTAGCAAGAGCTTGCTGCAGTTGTTGTTTAGTTGGCTGTTCAGGCACCGTAACCGTTGAGGTAAGATTAACCATGCACAGTTGAGTACCTGAATCGTATCCATTCTTATGAAGCAGTCGTCCCTCTCTTGTGATCACGGGCGCCGTAATAACCGTTTTCAATTGCTTCAGGCGTCTTTGACTGCCCAGGCTAAGGAGTTGTTTAGAGATTGTCTCAGGCGGATCTTTGAGTACTTTTTCTATTTTGCCCCCTTTCTTCTCATGTGAGTAAAATTGAATTCGGGATGCAAGCATATAGGTAATGGCCGGCACCTCCATAATGGGGCGCTCGACACCATCTGTGATCTGGATTAACAGCCCTTCTTTGTCAAACAAATCATGCTGTTCACGCAAGAATTCAAGCACCTGGTAAACAGCGTCCGTGGTCCGCCCCCGTTTCAATTCAATCATCCGAGGTTGACGTAGTAATGTAAAAGTTTGCCCGCCATGAGCCTGACTGAATAAGCGCGGGGCACTCCCCAACAGATATAAGATGCCGACCGTCTTTGAATTGTTATATTCCGGTTCTATTGGGTCTTTGGTTTTAGCTTTGTGAAAAAGATTAGGGTTCTCCAGTATTTCAGATACGGTTATATAATCGCCATTATCCAGAACTAACTCGAAGTCTCCCGTTAAAACCTTGTTGTCTAAAGCCCTCGCTACCGTTACCCGGGCTGACTCTAACTGTTCCTCACTGCCGCCAGCAGCTATTTTTATAGCTTGCTTCTCTATATAGCTACCTTTAGCCAGTTCTGATGCCGGAAGGGCTTCCTTCCTCAACTTGGCTTTAATTTGTTCAAGCTGCTTCTTTTCGCGAGGAGTAAGGTCCTTGAATACCGATACCGTATCGAGTGTATCCCCTATAACAACTTTCGGTTCGCCTCTTCTCTGTTCAACGCCGGCTGAACAGACGGCTCCAGCAGCAAAATCAATCCTGTTACTCTGCCAAACATTTGCGTCAAATACGGTTCGTTCGAGGAGCTGACCCGCCACACCAACATCTAATCGACCGAAGCCATTTAACCAGAGTCTGTCTATTATTACCTTGCCAGCCCTTTCTATATCGTGGGCATTCTTAACAAGAAAATAGATTCGCTGACCTCTGAGTCCGTTTTGTTCTATATCTCCGGTGTAAATATAACTACTACTACTAACCCACCAAACATAGCCAACAGCTCTCAGTTCAGGAAATGACTGAGTAAGAATCTTCATCAGATCTGTTTCATCCAGAATGTCGTGCCCGTCTTGGGGGTCATAATCCAACATAAAAATTCCTGGGCCATTGTCCCATTTGAAATGCTCTTTTGAACGCGTGAATACGCCATCTTTCGAATCTAATTTTTCATAGGTGCTTTTAGTAACCAACTTGGCTTTGTCTTCCGGCAGCACTCCGTAGCAAAGAGCCTGATGCCCACTCAATCGACTTAGCACATTTGCGAACGAGTCAAGCCCATCTATAAATTTCATGTCTGCAAATCCTTCATAGAGATTTGCGCTTGTATATTTTTCTAAGTTTCCGTTTACCAGTGAAAAGTGTTTTGTGAGTGTTTCAGGTTTAAGAGAAGAGAGTATTGTTATC
>NZ_CFHOXV010000021.1:0-67195 GCF_984505615.1 Alteromonas sp.
TTGCCTAACTCTAAGACTAGCTTAGAGGTGAGGCGGACCATCTAATTAAACCGGCTTCAAAAAGCCGGTTTTTCAGTTCAGAACAAATTAGCGGTTCATTGCTAAGCTATTTTTAGCCTGAAGCGCGTCTCTGTGAGCTACGATATCGATTTGCATTTTTTCAGCATCGAAAGTCATTGTAGCAATGGCGTAGTCGCCAAAGTTTTCGCTCGCCTGCTCTGTTACTTGTTGTTGTGCATCGCGGTAACGAATGTTGTTGCTGATTTGATCAGTCATACATTGGTTATTCATTTCGAATGTTTTCGCATCCATACAATCGAAAAGCTGGCTTTCACCAGACTCCGCATGCGCAACACCAAACGACGTTAAGAGCGCGAGGCCAATAATTGTTTTACGCATGTGATTACTCCTGTGATACAGTGGATACTGTTATGGTAAAGCATACTGTATAAACGGTGATCAGTCAAATTCAGATCACATCAATATGACAGTAATGTGACACATTGAAATATTTCCGGATTTAATTGGAAGTAGCAGGGGAATCCCCCGGTGGTACTGAGTTCAGCTATCGCCTGAGAAGCCTGAAGAGCAGCGAAATCAGGCATCTGATAACATTATAGTCACAATGTGATAAACCCGCGTAAACGAAGATTAGCCGTTTCCAATCTTTTCAGAAGTGACAACCAGCCATTTCTCGTCATTATTTAGTATTAATCTGAATACCAAAAATAGCGAAAATATACGTAATTTATCGTGTCACACCGGGACGATGCTATTCATCGTCACTTTCATCATTTTTAGCAATCAGAAATGCTTTCAGATCATCAAAGGGCATAGGTTTGGCAAACAAAAAGCCCTGAGCCTCGTCGCAACCAAGCTTAATCATAAAGCTAGCCTGCTCTCGCTTCTCCACGCCCTCAGCAATAGTCACCAGACCAAGCTTGTTACCCAGTGTCACTATAGTCTCTGCAATGACTGCATTTTCGCCTGGCTTAATGTCTTTCACAAATGAGCGGTCGACTTTAAGCCGGTCCAGCGGCAGTTTTTGCAAATAACTCATGGAGGAGAAACCGGTACCGAAATCGTCAATTGCAATGGCAACGCCAAACTCTTTAAGCAGGGTCAGTGCGTCTATGACAATTTGCGGTTCATCCATCACCACGCTTTCAGTGATCTCCAGCTCCAGTCGTTTAGGTGAACAGCCATAGCGTGTCAGGGCGCTTTTGACCTTTTCAACAAACAGACGGTCCCTGAACTGAGGGATAGACACATTGACCGCTACGCGGATATCATCGAAACCACTGTCCGTCAGCTCTTTTATGCGCCGGCATGATTCTTCTACCACCCAGTGACCGATATCGACAATTAAACCGGAATACTCAGCCATTGGCACGAACTCGGCCGGCGAAATATATCCGCCCTTACCATCAGGCCAGCGTAGCAGGCCTTCAACACCGATGACCTTTTCACTGACCAGGTCCACCTGAGGCTGAAACCACAATTGCAACACCCGATCCTGAAAATCGGTGCGTAATTGCCTGATCATATTTAACTGGCGGGTTGTTCGCTGTTCAAACTCAGGCTGATAATACTCAAAGTTATCAGCCAGCTTTTTCTTCGCCCGGTTGAGGGCAATATTGGTTCTCTTCAGCGTATCGATACCAATGCTCTTGTCAGAGCCAATCCGGTAGAGACCGATGGTCACATTAACAGGTAAAGTATGGTCGCCGGCAGTGAAGCTTTCAGAGAACACAGCGTTTATCGCCTGCGGTGTGACTTGCAACTCAGAACCAATTAAACCGAAAACATCTCCCCCAATCCGGCTTTTAATCACCCGCTCGTCAAAACCCGCTTCCAGTCTTTCACCAATGGCCTTCAGCAGCATGTTGCCCGCTTCCTGACCCAACCCGTCGTTGATATCTGAAAAGTGATTCACATCCACCAGTGCCACGCACAGATCGGCGGCACCGGATACAGAGGGCCGGTCCAGCATATTGATAAATTCATTCCGGTTGGGCAACCGGGTCAGCCAGTCGCGGAAGGCTGCATTTCTTAATTCGTGGAAAAGGTTAACGTTCTCGTAGCCCACCGAGATACTGGAAAGAAATACCTCGAGCAGTTGCCGGTCGACCTGAGTCAGCTCTTTATTCATATTCATATAAACAGCCGCTTCAAAACCGGAACTGTTCAGATACAAAATAGAGCTGTGATTTTCAAGAATGTGTTTTTTAAGGCGTAAACTGCGATTGATATTCTCAACAATGGCAGGGTCTTCAATGGTTTCTACAGGCTCATTGATAAAGCTGGCAAAGTTACCCGCTGCACCGAGTATGTAGACACCATTGTCGTCTCTGTCGAGCACTGAGCCCGCCCGCGCGCACACCACACCTTCAGCTTCCAGTCCGAGCAAAGAACTGATTTGGGTTACGATTCCCTCACAGAACCCCTTCACTGAGTGTTCTTCCAGCAAGTTGGAAGCAGAGGCGATGATTTTCTGCAGGCCCAGACGGCTTTGGTTGATGGTCAGAATTTGCTGGTACGAGCGGACTGACGACAAAACGGTAGTCAGCAGCTTACTGCGGGTCAGCTCTGTTTTAGTTTTATAATCGTTGATGTCATAGGTGCGGATCACGTGCTCTTCCGGGGCGTACCCGGGCTGTCCTGTGCGGAGTATTATGCGGGGCTCGGGAAGATCAAGATTTTCACGGAGATATTGCACAACCTGCAAACCGGCATCATCGGTTTCCATCACCACATCCAGCAGGATAATAGCCACGTCCCTGCCATGTTCTTCAAGTAACGCTTTAGCCTGTTCACCGGAATAGGCGTGCATAAAGTTCAGCTTTCTGTCACTGACGATTAAATCTGCCAGCGCCAGTCTTGTAACTGTATGAATTTCCTCATCGTCATCGACAATAAGTACATTCCACACCTTGTGGATCTGAGGCTCTAACTCCGGATGTGCTTCTTCATCTAAGAAAATAAGCTCATCATTTTCATAACCAGCCGATGACATCGAATATCTATCCTTATATACCGCCTTATTTAATCGTACTCGCTGGTTGTCTTTTTGCAAGTTATTCGACAAGTTGCTTAACCTTTGCGGCGGGCGTACAGTACCAGCAGACTTTACAAGAACGCTATCTCTATGAAAGTAACGGATTCCGGTCAATCCCCCCCGGTTCAGCCGGCTGTCACGGTGAAAACTGAAAAGCCCGCCAGAACGCAGGCAGAACCCCGTAAAAGTAGCACGGCTTCACGCTCTGCCAGTGACAATGCGCAACGTATACAGTCGCTGTTTGCCCGTGCAGGCATAGGTCATAACATGATTCTGCCGGATGAAGCTGCCCGTCAGCAGGCGATAAAACGCAGAAATGATATTCTGGCGTTGTCGCGCATAAAAAACCTGCAAGCCATCATGGATGTTGCATTGAGTGTCAGCTTAACGGAGACCAGCAATGAACCGGTTGATCCCGACTGGTTTTATGCATTTTCCCGTCTGGCAGAGAATATTCACTCCCCCGCGATGCAGGGACTATGGGGAAAAATTTTTGCTGTTGAAGTCAGTAAGCCCGGCGCTTTTTCCCTGCGTACACTGGAAACACTAAAAGTGCTGACCCAACGGGATGCAGCAATGTTTACCAGAGCAGCCTCTTTGTCCTGCTTACGTCAGGGAGATACCGTGCCCCGCCTGATCACCGGTTATCACCGTAAGCCAGGTTTCTGGCGTTTATTTGGTCACCGTCAACCCGAGGCTGTAAACCTGGCTGCCTATGGTCTGAGTTATCCGGATCTGCTTGCCCTTATCGACATGAAACTCATATTCGCCAGCGAAATTGAAAGTGGTGAATTACCTGTATCTGAAAGTATTAAGTGGCGTTGCGGGAGTGACACATTCACAGTAACACCATCAGGTCAGGGACTTGCCTTTGTATACTATAAATTTACCAGTACCGGTGCAGAGCTTGCCAGGCTCATAAACAGACATAGTGCATCGGCATATGTGGATGCACTTAAGCAACGCCTCAGCCAGGCCTTTATTATTGAATAAACGGATAAATAAAAAAAAGGGCGGCATACCTGCTGGCAGCCGCCCTTCCTGATCAACTGTAAACAATCAGATACCGTCACCGAATTCGTGCAGACCACATTCCCGCTTTAATCCGAAGAAGCGTGTATCCTGCTCACTCATGCCCTCTTGCAGAGACTGAGTAGTATGCCAGTCACCAATGGAGACGTAGCCTTCTTCCCATAACGGGTGATACGGCAAATCGTTATCTTTCAGATAGTAGTGCAAATCTTTATTTGACCAGTCGATGATCGGATAAACCTTGAACTGATTGCCAACTTTCTGCAGTACGGGCAACTTTTCCCGGGTATCAGACTGACTTCTGCGCAAACCGGCAAACCATGTACCCGCACCGAGCTCTTTCAGCGCCCGTTGCATCGGTTCAACTTTGTTCATCCGGTTGTATTTCTCAATGCCTTCGACACCCTGTTCCCACAAACGGCCAAATCGGGCTTCCTGCCAGGCGGAGGTCATATCAGAACGATATACCTTAAGGTTCAGATTGAGCTTCTCTGTAAGCTCATCAATAAACTTATAGGTTTCCGGAAAAAGATAACCGGTATCCGTCAGAACCACGGGAATATCCGGCATTGCTTTAGTCAGCAAATGCAGCATCACCGCAGACTGTGCGCCAAAACTGGAAGACAAAATCGCGTTGCCGGGCAGCATTTTCAGTGCCCGGGCAATACGGCCAGCCGCATCCATGCCTTCCAGCTCTGCATTAATTGCTGCAATCTCCGCTGCACTGGTATCCAGTGACAGCGGTGATGTGGTGTCGATTAAGGTATCAGTCATAGAAATCTCTTGCTGAGTCAACAACAGGCGCAATGATGCCTGCTCTGACGACGTAGTCACCGAACGCTTCACCGCTTTCACGTTCTTTCGCCCAGCGACCAATCAATGTATCAAGTTCTGAGAAGATCTCATCTTCACTGATGTTCTCCTGATACATTTTCGGAATTCGCGTACCTTCACGGTTACCGCCCAGGTGCAGGTTATATTTACCCGGACCTTTACCCACCAGGCCAATTTCGGCCAGCATGGCGCGGCCACACCCGTTGGGACAACCTGTAATACGGAAGATAATGCTGTCATCTGCAACGCCATGTTGCGATAACAGCCCTTCCATGCGGTCAACCGCTTCCGGCAGATAACGCTCAGCTTCAGCCATCGCCAGCGGACAGGTTGGCAACGACACACAAGCCATGGAATCCAGCTTCTGGTTAGATGTGTCGTCTTCGATCAGCTTGTGATCGCGGGCGATTTTTTCAATCACAGCTTTCTGATCCGCCGGTACACCTGCAACAATCAGGTTCTGATTTGCGGTCATCCGGAAGTCGCCTTTGTGGATCTTCGCGATTTCCTTACAGCCGGTTTTCAGCGGACGACCCGGGAAGTCCAGAATACGGCCATTCTCAATGAACAGAGTCAGGTGGTATTTGCCATCGATACCTTCAACCCAGCCAAAGCTGTCACCACGGGTAGTAAATTCATACGGGCGGCTGTCAGCAAAGCTCACACCTGCACGTATTTCCACTTCCGCTTTGAAGTTTTCAACGCCTACACGCTCAAGGGTATATTTGGTTTTCGCGTTCTTACGGTTAACACGGTTACCCCAGTCACGCTGAGTCGTTACCACTGCTGCCGCTACATCCAGCGTATTCTCCAGCGGGATGAAACCAAAATCAGTCGCTTTACGGGGATACGTTGACTTATCACCGTGGGTCATAGCCAGACCACCGCCAACCAGAACATTAAAGCCCACCAGCTTGCCGTTTTCAGCAATAGCGACAAAGTTCAGATCGTTAGCGTGAACATCCACATCGTTTTGCGGGGGGATCACAACGGTAGTTTTGAACTTACGTGGCAGATAGTTATCACCCAGAATCGGCTCAACCGGCTTCTCAGTAGATTCAACTTTCTCACCATCCAGCCAGATCTCGGCATAAGCACGGGTTTTCGGTAACAGGTGCTCGGAAATCTTTTTCGCCCACTCATAAGCTTCTACGTGAAGCTGAGACTCTACCGGATTGGAAGTACACAGTACGTTACGGTTCACATCACCGGCAGTAGCAATAGAGTCAATACCGGTACTGTTCAGCGTCTGGTGCATCAGCTTGATATGCGGCTTCAGTACACCGTGAAACTGGAACGTCTGACGGGTAGTAAGACGAATACTGCCGTACATGGTGTGCTCTTCAGCAAACTTGTCGATAACCAGCCACTGCTCAGGAGAAATAATACCGCCGGGTAAACGGGCACGCAGCATCACGTTATGCAGCGGCTCAAGTTTCTGTTTTGCGCGCTCAGGACGAATGTCGCGGTCGTCCTGCTGGTACATACCGTGGAAGCGGATCAGCTGAAAGTTATCAGCCGTGAAGCCACCGGTGAGATCGTCTTTCAGATCCTGCTCTATGGTGCCACGTAAATTATTACTTTCACGCTTCAAACGTTCGTTGTCGGCCAGTTTGCCTTCAACAATAAAAGGAGACTTTTCGTTACTCATTAATAAACATCCTTCTGATAACGTTTCGCTTTGCGCATGGCAACTAAATACTCTTTGGCATCGTCTTCAGACTTGCCGCCGTGCTGCTGAATAATTGATAACAATGCAGCTTCAACATCTTTTGCCATGTGGGTTGCATCACCACACACATAGAAATGTGCGCCGGCTTCTAACCATTCGAATACGTCTTTACCGTTTTCGATCAGACGGTGTTGCACATAAATCTTTTCTTTCTGGTCACGGGAGAATGCCAGTGTGATCTTGTCAACCAGACCCGATTTCACGTAGCCCTGCCACTCAACCTGATACAAGAAATCCTGAGTAAAATTAGGATTGCCGAAGAACAACCAGTTCTTACCGTCTGCACCTTGTGCGTCACGCTCTTGCATAAAGGCGCGGAACGGCGCAATACCGGTGCCCGGCCCAACCATAATAACTGGCGTATCCGGGTTTTCTGGCAAACGGAAGTTGTCATTTTTCTCAATGTACACTTCCACTTCTGCGCCTTCTTCCAGACCTTCACAGAGGAAGCCGGATGCGCCGCCCTGATGGCGTTTGCCAAAGGCTTCATAATCAACATGAGCGATAGTCAGATGCACTTCGTCTTCCACTTCATCCTGACTGGAAGCAATGGAATATAAACGGGGCGTCAGCGGACGCAATGCATCAGCCAGTACCTGCGCATCAACCTTTGCAGGGTGTTCCCGTACGATATCGATGATCTGACGCTCAGCCAGATAAGTCCGTAACTGAGCAGGATCTTCGATCAGCGCAGCCAGAGCATCAGAGCCGGTAGCCTGCTGATAAGCCTTGACGAAAGTCGGATAACTCAGCGTCAGTTCCAGCTTCCCGGCGAGGGCATCTGCGATAGTCGTTGTAGCATCTGCCACTTTAACTTCTTCACTGCCGCTTAAGCCGGTGAGCGATAACATCTCTTCAACCAGTGCCGGAGCGTTTTTAAACCACACACCAAGCGCGTCACCAGCACGGTACTGAATACCGGAATCTTCCAGGCTGATTTCAACATGACGGATGTCTTTAACAGAATCGCGGCCGGTAATTTTTTGCGACTCGATAAGCGTTGCCGCAAAAGGCGCCTTTTTCGTGTAGGTCTGCTCTGCACTGCCGGCGACTGCCGAACCTGACTGAACAGCAACCGCAGCGCCTGCCGGGGCACCGGCGAAGTCGTCTTTCAACGCAGCAATTAATTGCTCACCCCAGCTCTTCGCTGACTCTTCGTAATCTACATCACAGTCCTGACGTGCAACAACAGCCGAACCGCCAAGCTTGCCTAAACGCTCATCAAAGTCTTTGCCTGTCTGACAGAAAAACTCGTAACTGCTGTCACCCAGACCCAGTACCGCATATTTCAGACCATCCAGCTTAGGTGCCTTTTTGCCACCTAAAAATTCGTGGAATTCCACTGCATCATCAGGGGCATCACCTTCACCGTGTGTGCTGACAAAAACAGCCAAGTGGGTTTCAGCTTTAATCTGGCGGGGCTTGTAATCAGCCATGCTAATCAGTTTGCTGGTATACCCGGCGGCTTCGGCCTGCGCCTGAAACTGCTGGGCAACACCTTTTGCATTACCCGTTTGCGAGCCATAGAGAATGGTGAGCACCGGGGCATTGCCCGCTGCCGCCGCCGGCGCTGCTAACTGAGGTGCAACAGCACCACCCTGCGCGGCTGCCATTCCTGCTGCGTAACCACTTACCCAGGTAAGCTGATCACGGTTTAAGCCTGCAATGGCCTGCGTGATCGCATTCCATTGTTGCTCATTGAGCACCGCACCGGGTGCCTGATTTTGATTCGAATTCGCTGACATAACTCATAAGCCTTATTGAGATAGCGTAAAGGTATCGACTTTTTTTGAGAAGAGAAAAGAATAAATCACACTTTTTTATGCTCTAAAGTTTTTAAAAAGCACTCTTGAAATGTGATCACCTTCTAAAAGACAACTGCCGCAAGCAATGCTTACGGCAGTTTTACGATCGCAGATTAGTCCGGCGGTTTTATCTGACCAGCCGGTCAGCGGGATCAGAAGTGGATTTCAATACCCGCAAACGGACCATCCCAGCTCATATCAGCATAGGCACCGTCAAGATCATCCAGATCCACTTCCACATTCCGGTAACCAGCCTGAATAGTCATGTCTACTGCCAGGCTTTCAATAAAGGAATACGTCAGCGCAATCTGATAGTCACTGAAGGTATGATCGCCAACCGACAGATAATTCCCTTCTGCATAAGCGCCCAGACCGGTAAACGGCAGGCCTACAGCAACCCGTGAATAAGCCATGGGGATAACACCGGAAAAAGGCAGCTCGCCGCTGGTCTGTGTATCAGCATCATTGACAAACAATGTACCGTCGATGTATTTACCTGTCAGACCCAAATCAAAACTGACCAGGTCGTTGTCAAACAGCTCGTAATACAGTGTCAGATCGGTGGTGGACATTTCTACCTGCGTATAAATATCGCTACCGGTGGTATACAAGTCGCCATCAAAGGTGAAACTGGTTTGTAGCGCAGTGGTGCCATCCGAGTCCAGCGTAGTGTAGTTCACCTTCACGTTTGGCAAAAACGGTACCGGATGTTCAACAGCGATATATAAGGAAGAGTTCGCCTGACTGTCAAAGTTGAAGTCAGCCATCGTGCTGTCATTGGAAAATGTGCCGTCGTCAGCGAAGCCGCCTGACGTACTTGTGCGCCATCCCTGACCACCGAGATAAAGACCGGCCAGTGTGTCTGCCATTACAGGCGATGCAGATAAAGCTGCAGCGGTTGCTACTGCCATAATGCATTTTTTCATGAATTATCCTTGATTGAGAAGTTCAGTCAGTTCGATTAGTGCTGCATTAGCACGGGAAATATAATTCGCCATTACCAGAGAATGGTTCGCCATCATACCGAAACCATCCCCGTTTAAAATCATCGGACTCCACACTGTTTGTTGTGTAGCTTCCAGTTCACGGATAATTTGACGCAAACTGACCAGCGCGTTTTTGTCTTCCAGTACATCCGCAAACTCAATTTCCACCGCTTTTAAGAAGTGTAGCATTGCCCAGGTAGCACCGCGGGCCTCATAGAAATTATCGTCCAGCTTCCACCAGCTGGTTTTCACCACTTTTTCATTTACAGTCGGGGTAGATTGTCTGGCATTTTTATCACCGGCAAGGTCTGTATTCATCCGCGACGAACCTACACTGGCGCTCAGACGCTGTGAGTAAGACCCCAGACGTTTTTCAACTTGTTTCAACCAGTCCCGCAGGTTATCGGCGCGGGTATAGAACTGACCGTCGCCGCGGGTCGGGTCTACCAGTTCTGCTCTGTAGGCTTTTAATGCCTTAATACCGTTTCGGTAAGATGACTCTGCAGACGGTAACGCCCAGCTCCGGCTGTTTACGTTAAATTCCGGCTGTGCTTTTGTCAGATTCGGGCTTTCAATAGACTGGGACTGAGAACGGCTGAAATCTTTGCGCATGGACAACGACAAATCACGGATCATTTCCAGCGCACCATATTCCCAGGCAGGCATATTGTCTAAAAAGAGACCGGGAGGCATGACATCATTTGACAGATACCCGCCTGGCTTATCCAGCATATGTTCAGTAACCAAAATCAACGTGGTCGTTACAGTGTATCCGGGCACTTCAGTTTGAGTGGGGTTTTCTGCCGTTGCAGCGACAGACTGTCTTACATCAAATGTGTCAGGCTCGACACTCCAATACACGCCAATTAACCAAAAGAGTAAAAACAGGATCAGCACGGTTGCTGAAATCGTTTTGGTGTTTAAGTATTGTTTAATGCTCAACGTTAATATCCTTTTCTAATGACAAAATGGGCGTTGTAAACGCCCATTTATTACCATGTACCTGCACTTTAGCATCATGACGGCGAATTTTCGCCTTAATTTACTTCGCTTTTCCATCACTTAATGATTCGGATACACCGTTCGGGATTGACGGGGACGGCGGAACAGCCAGATGACAGCTGCCACCACTAACACCGGCCAAAGTGCACTCAGCCCCATCACCAGCAGTGCTGCTACACAGGCAAAGACTGCCAGTGCCAGCGTTCCGAACACACTCAGTGCGACAATGAACCCGATTGCAACAAACACCAGACCCACCGCCGATGCTGCGGCAAAATTTTCTAACGGTGACAACATATCGTCACCCATCATCAAATGAATACCCCACCAGTCGTTAAACAGATTGCCAAAGGCGTAAACTAGGATCAGTGCAATGATGACAGCCATAAATGCATTTTTCATTACGCCCACCTTGGTAACAGAAATGTTGCTGCGATATAAGCTATTAATACCGGCACATGAAACAGGATCAATCCGGCAACAGCGGCGACTCTTACCCAGGTCGCATCCACATCAAGGTATTTTGCCAGGCCTGCACAGACGCCACTTATCACGCCGTTGCTGGTATCGCGGTAGATTCGTTTATCAGTTTGCGGAAATTTCATCATATTCTCCTGTATGGCCGGTACGCGCCACCCGGCGCGTAGCCGTATCAATTTCAGTTATCGTTCAGGCAGCGCGTTTTTTCTTCATGGCTGCCAGTTCAGCATCTATGGCATCGCTGGTTTCCAGCGCTTTAAACTGAGCTTCCAGAGACTGCCCGCAGCCATCGGTGACATCATAGGCATCAACCTGCGCTTCCAGGTGCTCAATACGCTGTTCGTAGCTGTCGAAACGCGCCATTGCCGATTCAATTTGCTCGCTGTGAGTCACACTGCGGGCTTTCAGACGCACGCCGGCATTCTGTTTTCTTGCCACCAGACTCTTTTGCTTCTGACGGGCTTCAGCCAGTTTTGCGTGCAGACGACCGGTGTCCTCCTGAATACCGCTTAACATTTCAGTTAACTGCACTTTTTGAGATTCAATGGCTGCCAGCTTGTCGCTGAAAGCGTTTTTCTGTACCAGCGCTGCCCGCGCCAGATCGTCCTTGCCTTTATCCATCGCCAGCTCAGCTTTTGCTATCCAGCCGTCAACATCCTTCTGAAGCTTTTCAGCCTGACGATCGAGATACTTTTCTTCAGCCAGATACTTCGCTGCCACGGAACGCATTTCCGCCAGCGTTTCTTCCATTTCCTGAATTATCAGGCGAATGACCTTCTCAGGATCTTCCGCCTTATCTAACATGGCATTGATGTTCGCCTGCACGATATCTGACATTCTTGAAAACATACCCATTGTGTTTCTCCTTTAACTGTCTTGTTTGTTCGGTTACACAATAGTTATTACAATGCCCGTGCCAGATATTTAAATCTTTGTTTTTAAATATATTTTATCATTTCAGGAGAAATTAAAGAGGTGCTCAGCGGAGTCGTATATAAATATTTAGTCATTTTGACCAGCCAGATTGGTTAAAATGACGATCTTCAAAATTCGATTTTCAATTGCACATAAAAAAACAGGCAACCGTTTAAGATTGCCTGCAACTTCGTACTGATAATGTTTGATGCTGAATTCGCATCTTACAGCAAGCCATAAGCTTACTCTTCTTCAGATTCAGCGTGTTCAGATTTTGATTGTGTCCCGCTTGCAGCAAGATCAGTCACACTCACTGATCCCGTCTTTGTTTCATCCGACACACTGAAGTTATACGTTGCGTTAGCAACAGACTGGCGTACGCTGTTACTGATTTCTTCGCCCGCCATAGACACGGCCTGATCAATCATGCGGCCAAGGAACGATTCAACAGCACTTTCCTGCGCCATCGCCTGTGAACTTAACATCGCAGCAGTTAATACAAGGCTGGTTAATAGTGTTTTCGCTTTCATGGTGTTTCCCTCTGGTAATGTTTTAAATAAAGCCGTACTTACTGCGACGACAAGTTACCTGAGAGATAGCGAGAGACGTGCCAACCTCTAAAAAATTTTTATACCATTGATTTATTTAATATTTAAAGTCCCTCCCCGGAAAACCCGGAAAGTTCAAAAAACGAACAACACTACAAGTTAGCGAAATAAACCACCCACGTTGGTCTATTCCGCTACCCGTTCTGACAGAGATTCAATATCTCTGTCACCCGGGCTTATTGTTGGAAACCGGTTTATGCGATTCGCTTACCGGTCATATTCTGAAGCATGTCAGGATGGCTTTTTAAATATGCCGGGCGCTGGCGAAGACGGGAGATATAAGCCTGCTCCTTAAGAGACGGAGTAAACCACCCCACTTTAGATGCAAAGTCCAGCAAACCGCCAAAGATCACATCAGCCGCAGTAAATTGCTTACCGGTTGCCCAGTCAGAACCCGGCGTTAATGTTTCAATAGTATCAATGATCCTCGGCATATCCCCCCAGCCGGCCATGGAAGCATCTGGATACTCAATATTTGCAGCGGCCAGCGTAAACGCCGGTTCAATAGCGCTGCCTGAAATAAACAGGATCCGGTAATACAATCCGCGCTCAGCAGACCCGGCCGCCGGCGCCATATCCTTCTGCGGATATTTATCCGCCAGGTAAGCGCAAATAGCAGCGGTTTCTGTAACAACAGTATCGCCATCAACCAGTACAGGCAGTTTCTTCATCGGATTGATACGGTGCAGCTCATCCAGTTGCGAATTCTGTATGCCAAAATCAATACAAACCCGCTCGTGCTCAACGTCCAGTTCTGCAAGCATCCAGTCAGTCATGGCACTTCTGCTTCTTGGATTATAAAAATGTTTCATGATTTACCTTCCCTATAATGTGATTACACGGCTACCAAACTCTGGCCTTATTACGCGGCCTGAAGGCCCCGCACTCGCCATACCGGAAAGTGTATGGATAATTGTGCCGTTAAATGGCATATTAAAAAATATGACGAATAAAAGCTTCACAAACCGGACTGACAGGCGGAGCCGCCTGATTGGCTTATTGCAGTCTGAGGAATACTGGAAAACCGCAGACTTACGGGAACAATTGGGGATAAGTCAGCGCACGCTTATGCGGGAGCTGGCAGAACTCAGGGAGGCGGGTTATCCGGTGGAATCCGACCGCGGACGGGGCGGCGGAATACGGTTGTCTGGTCGCTGGGGCATAGACAGGCTGAATCTGACTCACCGTGAAGTCATTGAACTTATTCTCGCGCTGGCCATTATGGAGAACCTTCAGTCGCCATTGCTCACAGGAAATTTAAAACACATAAAACAAAAGCTGTTTCAGGCGTTTCCACAAAAGCAGCGTCATGTGGTCAGTGATATCCGCAAAAGAATTATGGTGGGAAACAACGCAGCAGCTAATATTGCGACGCATTATGGTGCACCGGCGCCTGACATGTCGGAAGAAATAGCAGAAGCGTTCCTGGGTCGTCACCTACTGGAAATCGACTATCAGGCTGAAAGCAGCGACATGACCAGGCGGGTTATTGAAATCCACTACGTTCTGCTGAACTGGCCAATCTGGTACATCATCGCCTGGGATCATTTAAGGGATGCCACCCGTGTATTCCGCATCGACCGGATAAAACGGGCCGGCATTGTAAAAGGTCATTTCAGGCCCCGACCGAAGGATACCTTCACGACCATTTACGCGCCGTTTTTTAAAACCATTTAGTACTACTATTCCGTAACACGGGAATCGTTGAAAGCTTTCGCATTGGCCTGCGCCAGCTCTACCTGCTCCAGCGCATTTATCAGAAGATTAGGATCACGCTCTTTTCCCGTGCCATTCTGGCTTAAATATCGACGCCAGATGCGCCCGCCTGCCTGCCCCTGGTATAGACCCAGCATATGACGGGCAACGTGCCAGGGTTTAAACCACTCATCGGTTTGACGTTCAATGTACTGCTGCATAATGTGAACAATTTCGCTGCGGGATTTCACCTGTGCATCATCGCCAAAAACCAGCTTATCAACCGACGAAAGCAAATAGGGATTCGAATAGGCTTCCCGCCCCATCATCACGCCATCCACTTTGTTTAAGTGATCCAGAGTATCGCCCAGGGTTTTCACTCCGCCGTTAATGCTGATATTCAGATTGGGGTGTGTTTCTTTAAGCTGGTAAACACGGGGATAATTCAGCGGCGGAATTTCACGGTTTTCCTTGGGGCTCAATCCCTGTAGCCAGGCTTTACGGGCGTGCACAATAAAGGTATCGCACCCTGCATCTGCAACAATATCAACAAACCGGGCAAAGCCTTCGTATTCGTCCATATCGTCTATACCAATACGGCATTTAACCGTTACCGGAATATCCACTGCAGCCTGCATGGCTTTTACGCAATCTGCCACCACTTCAGGTTGCGCCATCAGGCACGCGCCGAACGCGCCGTTCTTAACCCGGTCAGACGGACAGCCTACGTTGATATTGACCTCATCATAGCCACGTGCCTGCGCCATTTCAGAACACCGTGCCATATCGGAAGGATCACACCCGCCCAGTTGCAGCGCCACCGGATGCTCTTCTTCGTTAAACGCAAGATAGTCGCCTTTACCGTAGATCAAAGCACCGGTAGTGACCATCTCGGTGTACAGCAAGCTGTGTTTTGAGATCTGACGCAGGAAGTACCTGCAATGTTGATCAGTCCAATCGAGCATTGGAGCAATTGAAAACCGGCGGTGAGTAGATAGCATAGAAAAACCTGTAATCTTTTAACGAATATAGAACTGGTTTTTCAGCGGTCCTGCACTCCAAACCATAACTAAGCCCTTTGCTAACTCAAAGGTTCTCACGGAGAACCTTCGCATGGGCCGGATGGCTGTGATTTTAACACAGAATCATGCCCCGTGAACAAACCGGTTATGATGACAATCCGGAGAAACCTACGATTCAAACGCCCGTTCAGCCGGCATAACTGTTTTCTTTCTGCGTTTAGATTGCCCCAGCACCACACCACTGAGAATAAGGCCACAAGCCATAAGTTGGGTTTGCGTGAGGGTTTCGTCCAGCAACCAGTAAGCAAAGCCAATGGTATAAACAGGAATGAGGTTACTGAAAATGGTGGCTTTGCTTAAATCCATTTTGGTAATGGCGATGTTGTAAAGCAGATAGGCGCCTAAGGTCACGCATACGCCGAGGAAGACGATAGCGTAAAGCGCAGGGCCGGCATGAAATGGCGGTACATCCTGACTGAATGCCAGCGGCATAAAGAATATGGCACCGGAAAACGCCTGCAAGGAAGTCAGTACCAACGGAGAATAGCGGGTGGACAGTTTCTTCACACAAACACAGTACACCGCAGAACATGCCATAGCAGCCAGCTCAAGGGTATTGCCCAGCACAGGATTACTGGCGTGAGCATTTTCTTCAGCCGCCCAGCTTAGCCAGACTAAACCGGCAAAAGCGACAACAAAACCTGCCTGAGCCGTGATAGTCATACGCTCTTTTAAAAAGATAAACGCCAGTGCTGCCGCCATAGGCGGTAAAACCGCTGTGACCATCCCGGCCTGTGCAGCCGAGGTGTACTGCAGTGCCATGGCTTCAAAAACGAAGTACAAACAAGGCTCAGCAGCAGACATCAGCAGCAGTAACTTCCAGTCGCCTTTCTGATAAGTGAATCGGCTCAGGCCCTTCCACATCAGCAGAAAACAAATGCTTGCCACCACCATACGCAGAAAAATGACCCACATAGGCGAGTATTCGGCAAACGCGATTTTCAGCGCAATGAAAGAGCTACCCCACAACATGGTAGCAATGAGCAGCAGAATAAAAGGAAGCATAGAGAAACGGTCCGGTAAAAACAGCGGCAAGTTTAACAGAGGACGGAGATAAAACCTCTACCCGGACCGCAAATATTAGCAGTAAACAGTTACGGTTTCTGTGTCAGCCGGAACTGCATATTCACCTGCAAACCACCTTTATCTGACAAACTGAATGACATATCGCCGTCGTTCAGACGAACAGCTTCTGCTGCAATGGCGAGACCAAGGCCCAGGCCGCCGGTGTCGCTGTTACGGGCGCTGTCAGTGCGGTAGAACGCATTGGTCAATTTTGATAAATCTGCCGGTTCCACACCCGGCCCGTCATCTTCAATTACGATGGTCAGTTGACTACCGGCGACAGTACATGCCAGGGAAACGGAAGTGTTTGCGTATTTAAATGCGTTTCGCACCACATTCTCGATGGCGGTGAGGAATGGCTCTTCGTAAATACTGAGCGTGCCGTCTGCAAGAGCATGCTGCCAGCTAATCCCCAGTTGTTGCGCCTCGAATGCGGCATCTTCGCACAAGTCATCCAGTAATGCTTTTACAGTAATGTCTGCTTTGCCCTGCGAGATAGCACGGGATTCCATGGTGGTGAGATCGGATAAACGCTGAATATGCAGGTTGAGCAACTCATTTTCTTTTTCTGCCCGTTCCAGCAGCGGGATCAACGAGGGGTCCGCGCATTTTCGGCGTACCAGTGCCAGTGTCATTTGCAGGCGGGTAAGCGGCGTGCGCAATTCATGAGAAATGTCGGCGCTCTGACGTTTCTGATTCTGAATGAGCGCTGCTATTTTACCGGTCATATCATTGAACTGGGCAAACAAGCGTGTAAAAGGTGATTCCCCGCTTCGACGGCCGCCTTTTTCCACAGACTGACTGTATTCGATGCGGTGATTCAACTGTCCCTGCCCCACCGCAGTAAATGCATCACCCAGCCGGTTCAGCGGACGTGCAATAGAACGTACCAGTAACCAGCTCATCAAACTGGTCACGACCATAAAAATACCCAGCATCAGCCACCACGGTACGGCTCTGAAAACATCCAGAGGCCGTGGTCTTTCAGGGCGCCACAACACCAGTTTCCAATCCGGTCTGGCGGTCAGGGAGACCGGGCCTACAAGCCGTGTCCACTCCAGATTAATTTCCCTTTGCTGCTCTTTTTGAATGAAATACCAGAAGCGCTTACTGTTGAATTCTTCGGTGAGGGAGCGCCGCAAGGGCATACTGCTTTGCACCACGTTAAGCTCTTTATCAACAATGAGCCATTGATAAGATGTGCGGGTTTCCAGTTGCTCCAGTTGCCGGGGGATACCATGAGGATCTGCCGGGCGGCTGAGAAGAATGTTATCAATTCTTTGTGCCACATTATTCAGCAAACGACTGTCCCGGCCTGACAGTGGCTCGTTTTCATTGATTTCCTGCAGGATAAACGCCGGAATGGCAATGGACAGAATACACACCAGCAGGGTAAGCCAGAACCAGCCCAGTACTTTCAGATTAAAATTGC
Organism: Alteromonas sp.; assembly: GCF_984505615.1. Taxonomy (NCBI): domain Bacteria; kingdom Pseudomonadati; phylum Pseudomonadota; class Gammaproteobacteria; order Alteromonadales; family Alteromonadaceae; genus Alteromonas; species Alteromonas sp. Next base: position 17,727 of record NZ_CFHOXV010000021.1, read on the forward strand.
GGACAGCACCGGTCATCAGGCAAAAATTCCGTAACCGCGCCCGCGCTGACTTTTAATGTCAACCTGTGAATTTGCGGCAGTGAGCTTTTTACGCAGGTTACTGATGTGGGTGTCGATACTGCGGTCGAAAGCTTGCAGGCGTCGTCCCAGACACGCCTCGGAGAGCTCTTCTTTGGTGATAAGTTCTCCGGGCTGCAAGCACAGATGCTTCAGTAATGCATATTCGCTGCCGGTGAGATCCAACACTTGCGACTGACAGGTCACCACCATTTTCTGCACATCGATGCTGATATCGCCAATCGGGATAACAGACTTTTTCGACAAACTGGCCGGTTCGTCTGTTGCGGCTTTATCGCCGGTACGACGGATAATTGCCCGGATACGTGCCAGTAATTCGCGGTCGTTAAACGGTTTCGCCAGATAATCGTCAGCACCCAGTTCCAGCCCGAGTACTTTATCAAGGTCGTCCCCCCGTGCTGTCAGCATGAGCACCGGTAATTCACTTTTCTGGCGGATGGCTTTAAGTACGTCCAGCCCGTTGAGGCCGGGCAGCATGACATCCAGCAAAACCAACTCGATATCGCTGCGGGCCAGAGCTTCCGCAAGACCAGACTCGCCATCAGCACAGTGAGTCACGTCGTAGCCGGACATCCCGAGAAACTCAGAGAGTAACTCTGCCAGCCCTTTATCGTCTTCGATTAATAGAATGCTCATATAAATACGTCGTCTGTCAATGCTATGTCAACTTGCTTATCACAGGGTCAATAATGCCTGACTTTTCATATGTTCACACCAGATTTGCACTTCTTAACGTTACGTGACATTCAGCGCGGTAGTATGTATTCGTCCTCATTGTGAGGTAGCAGATTTTCAGGAGAACTTTATGAAACGTTCGATTAAAAAATTAAGCATTGTAGGCGTTGCCGCTCTTTTCATTGGTGCGGGTGTAACAGGCTTCGCGTTAGCAGCAACCGACGCAGCAGCAAAAACTGAGCGAATGGAGAAAATGGATCCCCCGCTGGTACCGCCGCAAATGCACAGAATGATGAAAGATGTCGAGTTAACGGCTGACCAGGAAGCAAAACTTGAAGTGCTGAAAGAAAAGCAGAAAGCATTGCGTGATGAATTCTGGGCTGTATTCACAGAAGAACAGAAAACACAGATGCTGCAGGATATGATGCACAGACCGCATAAAGACATGCGCGGACCCCGCGGCGACAAACGAGGTGGGGACAAGTTTGACAGAGGCGACCGTAAAAAACGTGGCGAAGGCAAAGAGGTTGAAGCACCGGCAGAGCCGCAATAATTCCCCCTTTATCATGTCTTGAGAGGTCGCGGTTGCGACCTCTTTCATTTCAACTTCTTAAATAAGAATTATTCTCAACCTTTCACTTCATGCCCGGTGCAGGTAAACTGCACGTTCTTCATTTACAGAGTCCCGCCACTGACATGGAAAAAATCTTTATTATCGCAGCGCGCATTGAAGCATTTACCTGGTTCGGTCTGATCACCGGTATGTACTTCAAATACAATCTTGAAGTCACCGACCTGGGTGTCTGGTTATTCGGCCGTCTCCACGGTATCGCCTTTCTGATTTATTTTGTGGTTGCCATTGTTGCAGCGGTCCGCCTTCGCTGGAGCGCGTGGCACAGTATCCTGGCCATTCTTGCTGCTATTCCGCCACTGGCAACTTTGCCGCTGGAAGTCTGGTTTACAAAAAAGGGCATTCTGTCCGCACCTGTAGCGAAACAATCTGAAACTGCCTGAATTTTAAAAACCGGGGTTCAAAAACAAAAACGCGCCGGTGCATTGCTGCACGGCGCGCCTGAAATGCGGTGAAGAGCTTTACATCAGCCTTTAGCGACCCGCTCAGCGTCGAAAATTTCAATCCAGTATCCGTCCGGATCTTTAATGAACGCGATATTGTTCATCTTTCCGTCAGACAACCGCTTCTGAAACGCAACACCCAGTGACTCAAAACGCTCGCAGGCAGCCTCCAGATCCGGTACGTGAAAGCCTATATGACCAAAACCGCGGGGATCGCTGTTACCATTGTGATAGGTGGTTTCTCCGGCGGTGTCGCCCCAGTTGTGTGTCAGTTCGAGCATGGCCGGACGACCGAAAGTTTGTGCTGTGCGTCTGGTGTCATCCTCACTGATATCAGAGAAGTCTTCTCCGTGGGTCAGGAAGTACAGACTGAACTCCATGTCGGGAAAATCGAGCTTTTTGAGTAAAGTCATACCCATAACACGTGTATAAAAGTCCAGCGAACGGGCCGGATCCGCGATGCGCAACATGGTCTGATTAAATACAAATCCGTCAGTTGCGGGATCTTTACGTTCACACAATCCGTCTGCCTGTTCGAAATGTCGGCTCATAGCAGTATCCTTTATTTACCGGTAATTGAAGTATTCAAAAGTGGGGCTGCGACACGGTTTACCAAGGGGCAGTCACCGCAATTTCAAGTGCATTCAGCATCACCACCACTTACTGATTTACGGGATAACTGGCCAACAGTTCACCTACGAGTTCGGTCAGGGATTGCTGAATAGAAATACTGTCACTTTTCTCCAGTTCGGCGCTGCCGGTGGCGCTGTAAATAAACTGCCCGTCTTTAATCACATCAATCTGCAAATTCTGATAAACAGACACCTGTTCACCTACAGGCACAGTAAAAATACTGCCCAGGGATATTCCCCCTGAACGGCCAAACGAACCGGTTCCCAATCCGAAACTTACTGACTTACCGTCCTCCTTTCTGGCTGTGGAAGGCAGAAACGCGACTTTGACGTCAGCTTCATCCGGGCTTTCCGGTATCAGTCCCTTTGCGGTCATCACATCAGTAATAGTGGTACGCAGATAATTCTCTATAGTGGGATTCACAGCGTTCAGCGGCGGTTCAACAGAAAAAGTACGGATAGCAGAAAAGTTCTGTGCTTCATCCATGTTGATTTGCGGTTTATTGGATGCACAACCCGACACCATAAATACAAAAGCGGCACAAAGTAGAAAACGAAGTGCCGGATAACGACTTATTAAGGATTTATCCATAAGGACTCTGCCAGTTAACCATTTCAAATTTTAACGTGTGCGGTATAAAAACCGATCGCTTTTACGACCCTGCTTGCCGGCAGCTGACTTAACACCGCCAGACGAAATCAAACAGAAACAAGATGAACGGTATCCGCTGACCGGCGTGATGCTGTATGTTTTCATTAGCCCGGCAGACAACGAGCTTAAGGCTTGTACAGTTGCCGGTATAATCATAAGAACGACAAGGAACTCACTATGCTCATTCGTCCACTCGCCCTCGCAGGCGGTCTGGTTTCGGCGTTGACCTTTACTGCACATGCAGCGCAACTGCCCGACACACTGCAATATAAAGACACCTTCAATCTTGAATACGCCGCGTCGCCGTTTTTCAGTAAAGACGGTAAATCAGTTTACTACGAACGCCGTGCTATGGATATTATGAAGGACCGCACACACAGCACACTGTGGCAGGTCAGCACTGACGGTAAAAAGCATCGTCCGGTGATTGCCGGCAGCGCGAATGTGCGTCAGGTTACATTGTCCCCTGACGGCACCATGCTGGCTTATCTTTCGGATGAAGATGGCAGCAATCAGCTTTATGTGCGCTATCTCGACTCCGGCCAGCAGGCCAGACTCACAGAAGTATCAAAGGCCCCCGGAAACCTTACCTGGTCCCATGACAGCAAACATCTGGCGTTTACTATGTTCACACCGGTAAAAACCAAACCGCTGTTTACTGCTATGCCGGAAAAACCCAAAGGTGCAGACTGGGCGCCCGCCGCCAGCATCATACAGAAAACAGGATACCGTGCTGACGGCAAAGGATATTTACCGGACGGATTTAATCAGATTTATATTTTGCCGGTATCCGGCGGTACGCCCCGCCAGTTGACTACGGGCAATTACCCCAATGACGGTCGCCTGGCATTCACCCCTGACGACTCGGGGATCTATTTTTCTGCCAACCGTTCAGAAGACTATGAATTGTCTCCTTTTGACAGCGACATATACCGCGTTGATATTCAGTCTGCTGACGTCACAGCGGTTACAGATATGGCCGGGCCGGAAGAGTCACCCATGCTCAGCCCCGACGGCAAATATCTGGCCTTCAAACAAATTAATGATAATAAAAAAGCTTACCAGTTCAGCGACATTGTAGTTTTGAATCTGGAAAGCGGAAAACTGAGCCGTCTGACGGGTTCTCTTGATCGCTCAGTACAACAGGTCGAATGGGCAGACAACAGCAAGTCACTGTATTTCTCTTACCTTGATCACGGCGAAACCCGCCTGGCCAGTGTCTGCCTGAAAGGTGATGTGAGCCGTTTCGATGCCACCACCGGCGGTCAGTCTCTTGGCAGACCCTACACGTCGGGGGAATTCGCCGTTTCTGCCAACGGAGAGCTGGCGTTTACTCAGGATGACCCGCTAAAACCGGCGGATCTGGCACTGCTTAAGAAGAAAAAAATCACCCCCCTGACTAATCTGAACGATGATGCGCTGGGACATCTGAAGCTGGCGCAGGTAGAGGCATTACCGGTGAAGTCATCTGCTGATGGCCGTGATATTGATGCCTGGATAGCGTTGCCTCCGGGTTTCGATGCAACCAAATCTTATCCGCTGATCCTCGAAATTCACGGTGGCCCCCACGCCGCTTACGGCCCGCACTTCTCAATGGAAATCCAGCTCATGGCAGCACAGGGTTACGTTGTTGTGTGGTCGAATCCCCGTGGAAGTTCGTCTTACGGTGCAGAGTTCGGCAACCTGATTCATCACGACTACCCGTCTGACGATTTTACTGATCTGATGGATGTCACTGATGCTGCAATCGCAAAAGGTTTTATTGATAAAAAGAACCTGTTCATCACCGGTGGCTCCGGCGGCGGTGTACTCACGGCATGGTCAGTAGGAAAAACCGATCGCTTTGCTGCAGCCGTGGTAGCTAAGCCAGTGATCAACTGGATCAGTTTCGGCCTGACTGCTGACGCGTATCCGTATTTCACTCAGTACTGGATGCCGGGCAAACCCTGGGAAGCATTTGACCATTTATGGGCACATTCACCGCTGTCTCTGGTGGGCAACGTGAAAACCCCCACTATGCTGCTTACCGGCGAATCAGACTACCGTACGCCAATCAGTGAATCAGAGCAGTTCTATCAGGCACTGCGCCTGCAAGGTGTAGACTCTGCGATGGTCAGGTTACCGGGGGCCTCTCACGGTATCGCTTCCCGTCCTTCACGCCTGATCCAGAAAGTGGGTAACATTCTGGTCTGGTTCGATAAATACCGTAGCGGCAAACCTCAGGAATAAACGCCTGCGGTTTCCTGTCAATCACGCCCGGCTCGCCGGGCTTTTTTGTCTTCTTTTAGCCGCTTTTAAAGAACAATTTAACGGGAAATTACGTATTGTTACGTCTGATAGTCATACTGATGATTTATAAAGACTTATTACATTGATATGAAACATAGATTTAGTTAAATTCTATGATACCCGACGTTTTCCTTTTTGGCCTCTGAGAGCACCATGGCAGCAACAAAAGACTTACGCCGCACCAAAACGCTTCTGTTTGATATTTTAAAGCCGGAAGCAGGCTTTTTTTACCTGGCTATCGCTTATGGCCTGATGATTGGTTTACTGACCCTCGCCGTACCGTTTGCAGTACAAACCCTTATCAACACCGTGGTTTATACCGCTTCAGTCAGCGCGGTTCTGGTGATCAGTACAATCCTGTTCTGTACCCTGCTGCTGTATGGGTTATTCAGTGCCCTGAGAACACGGGTTATGGAATATTATGAGCGCCGCATCTACAGCCGGCTGACTGCCGATCTTGTACTGAAAACCATTCAGGCTCCTCATCAGTTTTTTGAAGGCCGGAAAAACAGCACGATTACCCATCGTTTTTTTGAAGTAATGACCTTTCAGAAAAATATGCCATCACTGATGGTAGACGGTTTCGCACTTCTGCTTCAGATGCTGGTAGGTATTACACTGGTTTCTTTCTATCACCCGTTCCTGTTTGTCTTTAACGTAGTGATCATCATTTCTATGTATTTTATCTGGCGGATGTTGAGTACACCTGCGAAAAATACAGCCATCGACTTGTCTGATTCTAAATATGCCACCGCAAAATGGCTCAGCGAAATTTCCTCTGCTCACGTATTTTTCAAATCCAGCCGGCATCTTGACCATGCTGCTGAGAAAACGGAGGCCATCATCAGTCGTTATGTGAATTGTCACGCCGGACATTTCACTTTTACCTTTTCCCAGACCGTACTCTTCCTGATCGTCTATGCGCTTGCCAGCTCCGCCCTTCTGGGACTGGGTGGTGTGCTGGTTGTACAGGAGCAATTATCTGTCGGTCAGCTTGTTGCAGCCGAACTGATCATGTCTGCGGTATTTCTTGGTATTTCACGGTTCAGTGTATATCTGAACCTGTATTATGAATTGTATGGTGCGGCAGAGAAGCTTAATGCCGCACTGAACATTCCTCAGGAAGATGTACAGTCTTCCGATAACGAGACCTTCACCCGTAACGATCTCCACTTCCGTCAGACTGTGCTGGTTCAGCAAAACGAGTCTGTGGAAATTGATATGGCCTTGCGGGAAAACGGTAAATACTACGTCGTTACCGGACAGGCATGGCAACAACGTAAACTGATGACGGTACTGAAACGTTATGAAACGCCGGAGTCTGGCTGGGTTGAACTGGGAGGCCTTGCATTAACGGATTACCAGACCAGTGAGCTGCGTCAGGCTATTGCCATTGTTGACCGTTCTCTCATTATTGAATGTTCAATTCTTGAATATTTGCGCATGGATGCGCCGGATGCTTCCGAAAAAGCGATTCGGGAAGTCTTTCGCGAACTGCAACTGGAGCCGACACTGGCGAGACTGGAAGACGGCTTGCAAACCAGCCTGTCACAGTTGGGCCATCCCCTTCAGCCGATGGAGTTTTTGTTATTGAAACTGGCTGCCGCCCTGTTGTCGAAACCGGGAGTAATTGTGCTGAACCAGCACTTTGATGCCATTCCTGAAGCATACAGATATAAAATTCTGAAATACCTCGATACCCAACCGGTCACGGTGATGTACTTCACCAGCAGTCCGATTCAGGAAGTCTTTGATGCCACCATTGTGTTAAATGGTGACTCACAACTGCTTTCCCATGATGTGCTCGCTGACAAGGAGGAATTGTGATGAATTACTCTGATCAGCAGGAATTCATGAGCAAAATGAAGACGCTTTCGCAGCAGACTGTGCCGACCTGGTACAGAAAAGTGGCGTATATGCTCTTTCTTTTTATCGCAGTCACCGCCGCAATATTGTACTTCGCGCCCTGGCAGCAAACGGCTTACGGCACGGGAACAGTAAGCACGCTTAATCCGGCTGACCGCGCTCAGCCCATCTCCGCACTGGTCCCCGGGCAAATAAAAACCTGGCACGTGCGGGAAGGACAAAAAGTAAAAGAAGGCGATCCCATTGTAACCCTGGTCGACACAGATAAAGCGCTGGTTGAGCGCCTCCAGGCACAGGTAAAAGCCGCGGAGTTGAAACTGGATGCTGACCTGATGGCTGTGGAAAATGCCCGCATAAACCTGGATCGTCAGAAACGGTTACACAAAGAAGGTCTGGTTTCGGTCCGCGACATTGAAGTGGCGGAAAATACGTTACAGGAAAGACTGGCGACAGCCGCTCAGTCTGAGCAAAGCCGGAACTCGCTGAACTCGTCGCTGGCAAGGCAATCTACTCAGACCAAGTACGCACCTCAGGATGGTACAGTGACCCAGTTGCACTCCGGTGGTTTATCCACGCTGGTCAGTGCGGGCGCAGTACTCGGGTATTTTATTCCTGACGGTGTCGAGCGCATGGTAAGGGTGAAAGTAAACGGACTGAATGCACCGCTGGTCACAACAGGCCGGAAGGTGCGTCTGCAATTTGAAGGCTGGCCAATCTTCCAGTTCAGCGGCTGGCCGGGCACATCAATAGGTACATTCGGTGGCAGAGTGGCGATTGTTGAACCGGTGGCAGACCGCAACGGACTGTTTAATGTATGGATTGAACAGGATCCGCAGGAAAAGCCCTGGCCGGAAGAAACCTTTGCCCGTCTGGACAGCAGGGTCAATGCCTGGATCTTGCTGGAAGAAGTCAGTATTGGCTACGAACTCTGGCGACAGCTGAATAACTTCCCGCCTGAAAATGTCAGGTCAGATACAGAACAAACACCACGGTAAGTATGCATGTTGAGGTATTTTTCTTTTTTTAATGCCAGTTTTCTGCTGCTGTGCCTGAACGCTCAGGCGCAACAACCACCACCGACTGCAGAAACAGTACTGCAGTCTATTCTGCACAATCATCCTAAGCTGCTTGAGCTTGAAGCCAAAGGTGGTCAGCGCCGGCAGGAACTGGCTTACGCTGAAGCGGCATTTGATGTGCAACTTGAGCAGGATACAGCCCTCCGCACCAGCGGTTACTACAGCGGTGACTATCTGTCTCAGCGGGTTGTCAATCCGCTGGGAACCGCCAATGCTAAGGTGAAAGCCGAATACCGTATCGGTAACGGTACTTTTCCCTATTACGAGCGTTATTATGAAACGCTGACCGGTGGTGAAGCCAGTATCGGTTTTGCCATGTCGTTGCTGCAAAACCGGGAGACGGATAAAAAACGGATGGCCATTGAAGATGCCAGAGTGAGTATGTCTCAATGGGATGCAGAAGCCGCCCTGGCTCTGAACGAACTGGTTTACAACGGCTTATCGGCTTATCTGGACTGGTACGAAAGTCATCTGAATGAGCAGATATACGCAGCCCTGGTGAAGACCACCGAGACCCGTGGAAACGCCATTAATACCAGGGTTGAAGAAGGGGATCTTGCGCGCATCACCCAGACAGAATTTGAGGTCACAGTGATGCAGCGTAATCTGGCTTTACAGGATGCCAGAAGGAAGGCCGCACAGGCGAGAGAGAAGCTGGCTTACTATTACCGCGATGAGCAATTCCGGCCGGTCAGCACAGCAACCCTGAATACTGTCCCCGGAGATATTCAGTGGCCCTGGATGAGTGCAGCGGTTAAGCCCGCGTTGCTGCAAAGCCTGATTGCACAGCACCCTGCTCTCACCAGTTTGCAGGCAGAATTGCAACTGGCGAAAAACAAGCTGCGACTGGCAAAGAACGCGCTCTTACCTACGCTGGATGTTGAAGCAAAGCTGGCGCGGGATATCGGCAGCGGACCGGAGAACCTGACCGGTACAGAAACAAAAGTCGGCCTGCAATTTTCCATGCCGCTGGGCCGTCGCCAGGCGAAAGCTGATGAGGCAAAGGCTTCGTTAAAGTTGCGTGAAATTGAAGCCGTGGTTCAGACCACACAGGATGCACTTGAACGGGATATGGCAGTGGGTTTACAGGCACTGCAGTACGGCAAAACCATGGCTGAACTGCAACAGCAGCAGGCGGTATTAACGGAAAAGCTGTTCAGTCAGGAACAAAAACGGTTTGAAATGGGTGACAGTGACCTGTTCTTACTTAACAGCCGTGAATCACAGGCAATATCAGCACGTCTCAATGCAGTGAAAGCAGAAATAGAAATTAAGCGGATTGTACTGGGAATATACTATCAGACCGGTTTGCTCGCCCAAACGCCTGAAACCTCGCTGTAAAAAAGAAAAGCCACCCCGCAGGGTGGCTTTGAGGTTGCAGGAAGAAGGGCATCACTTCCTGCAAAAGGTTACTGTACAGACAGCTCCCTCAACCGTGGTGCAGGATTCATCGCTACACTCACTTTTTCAGCCACTACAGGCGAGTCAAGGGAATAACTGGCACCAGACTGAACATTGTCAGAGGCAGCGCCAACGTGGATATTGTATTCACCCGCATCGGCCACCCATGCCCGTTGTGCTTCATTAAATGAAGCCAACAGCTTAGGTGTTATTGCAAACTCAAGGGTTTGCGACTGTCCCGGTGCAAGCTCGTTTGTTTTCTCAAATCCCTTGAGCTCTTTGACCGGTTTTTCACTGCCCGGCGCAGAGATATAAAGCTGAACCGCTTCCTTCCCTGCTACTTTTCCTGAATTAGTGATGGTCACCGAAACGGTGAACTCACCAGCGTTCTTTCCGGCCTTCACAATCGCATCGCCATAATCAAAACCGGTGTAAGATAAGCCGTAACCGAAGGCATAAGCCGGTTTCACATTGAATGCGTCGTAATAGCGGTAGCCGACATAAATGCCGTCGTTATAGTCGAGTTGTGACTCTTTACCCACGAACAGACCAATGTAAGGGTCTTTCACGTCCTCTTCAGATGTGGGGGAGCCCGGAAATGTGCTGGCTGATGCCAGGTCGGCATATTTAACCGGAAAGGTCGTTGCCAGTTTGCCTGACGGATTGACTTTACCGGTGAGCACATCAGCCAGTGCATTACCGGCTTCCTGACCGCCCTGCCAGGGCAACACAATCGCGTCGGCCTTGTCACGCCAGCTGGCCGTTTCAATAACGTTTCCGATATTCAGCGCGACAACCACTTTCTTGCCTTTAGCATGAAACGCAGCGGAAACACGGTTTATCAAATCCTGTTCAGTCGCATTCAGGTCAAAATCGTTATCAACGATACGGTCCTGGAACTCACCGGAATTCCGGCCAATGGTGATAAGCGCCACGTCGTTTGACTCTGCCATGCTGGCAATCTGTGCATCAGACGGCGTGTATTCCGGTAACGGAGGTTGCAACTCGAAGAAATTTTTCTTCGGCGGACGTTTGGCGTCTTCCGCTTTCATGAAGGCTTCGTAGTCTGCCTGTAATGCTGCATCTACTTTCAGGGAGCTGTTTGCCAGCCCTTCCACCAGCGATACGGTATACGCTTCGTTCACATCGCCGCTGCCCGTGCCACCGGCGATAAAGGCATAAGACGTGTTACCGAATGCGGCTACATTCTGAGCACCGGTAAGCGGTAAGGCCGCCTGCTCATTTTTAAGCAGAATAACCCCTTCTGCAGCAGCACGGCGGGCCACTTCAGCATGCGCTTTCAGATCAGGCTTATTGCTGTACTCATATTCATTAAAGGTGGGAGACGTCAGCATTACAGTAAAAATTTTGCTGAGGTTGCGATCAAGCACGGCTTCTTTAAGCTGACCGCTTTCCACTGCCTGTTTAATGTTTTCACGCTGATCCGGCATGCCGGGCATAATCAAATCATTGCCCGCCTGCATTTGCGCTGCAGCGTTATCACCGGCGAACCAGTCTGTCATGACCAGGCCTTCGAAGCCCCACTCTCCGCGCAGTATATCTGTCAGCAGCTTTTCGTCCTGAGAGGTATAGACGCCATTCAATTTGTTGTAGGACGTCATGATTGCCCATGGCTGCGCCTGTTCAACGGCGATCTCAAATCCACGCAGATAAATTTCGCGTAATGCACGTTCATTGACATGGGAGTCCATCCACATCCGGCTGGTTTCACCGCTGTTCGCCACAAAGTGCTTGATGGTTGCACCTACGCCATTCGACTCAATACCATTCACAATCGAGGCAGCCATATTGCCGCTCAGATACGGATCTTCAGAATAATATTCAAAGTTCCGGCCACCCAGCGGGTTATAGTGAATGTTCATTCCCGGTGCGAGAAACAGGTCAATACCATATTCTTTAACTTCCTCACCCATGGCCGTGCCAACGGCGTTCAGCAACTCTTTGTCCCAGCTGGAAGCCAGCAGAGTTGCAATAGGAAATGCAGTGGCGTAGTACTTATTTTCATCCCCTTCACGCTCGGGAGAAATACGTACACCGGCAGGTCCGTCAGCCAGTACCAGTGCGGGAATACCTAATTCATCGATGGCGAACGTTGAACCGGCAGCGCCCGGCACTTTTTCCGATCCGCCAATATTGTCTACTCTGAAGCCCGTGCCGGTAACCAGCTTGATTTTCTGATCCAGTGTCAGCCTGCTGATTAAATCAGCAACACGCTGTTCAATGGGCAGACTGGTATTTTCATAGACGTCCTTCTGACCGTTACCATTTAAATCACGGAATGCTGCCGTTGTTGATGCAGAGTCTGCAGGTTGCTCATTTGCACAACCTGCTAAAGCCGCAATCGCACATGCCAGCACAGTTTTCTTCAGATTTATCTTCATTTCACTCACTCATGGTTAAAAAAGGGAGCTGCGGAACAGCCCCCGGTTAGCCATTACTGAAACTTGTACCCGAAACGGACACCAACAAGACGGGGATCAGCAAAGGTTGCTGTTCCTGTGTTGAAATCGCCGCTCGGGCCAACGTTTGACAAAGTAATGTTGTTTTCAAGATTCTTAACAAAAGCCTGATAATAGAAATAAGTCGCCTTCGATGATCGAATTGTGTGTCCCTCAATCCTGTAACGGTTGTTTGATTGAGCAACGGCAGGAACGCTGACCGGCAGTTTGACTACCCATAACACTTTGCCGGATGAAATCACTCCTTTTCTGCACCCGATATCCGCAGACAGTGAACATTTCCCGAGTCGTTGCCCTGAATAAAATACCACCAAAAGAGACATCGATGTCAACATTAAAAATAACATTTTTTTTAACTAAAAACGATTGAATTAAACATTATTTATGTGCAATAAATAGCAGCATATCGCGTTAAAACGCTTATACATCGCAGATGTATGCAGTATTTTACATTCACATTCATTCTTTAAAAAATACGATTGTAAATTTTTTTAAAGAATTATGACATCGATAGACATTCAATTTCCGGCTAATACCGGAAGCAAGAAATAGGGAGAGTTCATGTTAAACCGCATCTTACTGCTGGCATGTTTGCTGGTCATTCCTGCCGCACAGGCTGATGTACCTGAAACCCTTAAGCAGGATGCTATCTGGTACGGGGTAGCATATTACGATGAGTACATGCCCTTCGATCGTCTCGATAAAGACATTGCCATGATGAAAGCGGCCGGGATAAATATGGTGCGCATAGGCGAGTCGACCTGGGGCACCATGGAACCAAGGGAAGGAGAATTTGATTTCAGTCATCTCGACAGGGTGCTCGATGCTATGCACAAAGCCGGTATCAGGGTGATTATCGGTACACCGACTTATGCCATTCCGGCATGGATGGCAAAGCAATACCCTGATGTGCTTGCAACCACCGCAGCCGGTAAGAATAAGTATGGCGCGCGGCAGAATATGGATATTACCCATCCTGATTTTCGCCGGCTGGCTGAAAGAATGATAAGAGCCATGCTGACCCATGTCAGCGATCATCCGGCGATTATTGGCTATCAGGTCGATAATGAGACCAAGCATTATAATACCAGCGGAAAGCACGTTCAGGCGGCATTCGTTGCGCATCTGAAACAAAAGTTCGGCACCCTTGAAGCAATGAATGACGCCTTTGGCCTGAACTACTGGAGCAACCGCGTAAACAGCTGGGATGAATTCCCTGAGGTTCACGAATCGGTATACACCGCACCGGTAACGTCAATCAACGGCAGTGTAACTGCCGCCTTTGCAGCTTTCCAACGCTCTCTGGTAACAGAGTATCTGGCCTGGCAGGCCGGTATCGTAAATGAATTTAAGAAGCCGGGCCAATTCGTCACACAGAACTTCGATCTCGACTGGCGCGGCTATTCTTATGGTATTCAATCTTCTGTCGATCATTTTGAGGCAGCAGCAGCGATGGATATTGCCGGTGTGGATATTTACCACCCCGGTCAGCATCAGCTCACGGGCAACGAAATTGCTCTCGGGGGTGATCTTGCCCGCAGCATGAAAGACGGACAAAACTACTTTGTCATCGAAACCCAGGCGCAGGGCTTCCCGCAGTGGACGCCCTATCCGGGGCAGTTAACCTTGCAGGCTTTCAGTCACATTGCCAGCGGTGCCAACATGGTGGCTTACTGGCACTGGGCTTCGACCCACAATGCCATTGAAACCTACTGGAAAGGCCTGCTGAGTCAGGACTATGCAGAAAATGCCACTTACAACGAAGCCCGCACCGTGGGCAACACACTAGCAAAACTGGGCGACAAAATAACCTCACTGAATAAGCAAAATGAGGTTGCCGTCTTGTTCAGCAACGAAGCCCTCACCGCATTTAATGAGTTTTCCTTCGGCTGGGGCGCACCGCAAAAATACAATGACGTACTGCGCCCTTTCTATGACAGCCTTTACCGGGCCAATATCGAAACAGATTTTATTGATCCGTCAAACTTCGCAGACAAAGCCGCGAACTACAAAATGATTGTGATCCCCGCCCTGTATTCTGCCAGCGATACGCTGCTGGAAGCCATTTCGGACTACGTTAAAAATGGCGGTCATATTGTGGCGACGTTTAAACATGGCTTCACCGATGAAAATGTGAAAGTGCGTGCTTCAGTCCAGCCCGGCAACATGACTGATATTTTCGGCATCCGTTACTCGCAGTTTGTTCACCCTGAACGCGCCTCGCTGAACACCACCATCATGCCGGAAGGCATCGCCGCTGAACCACTGAAATGGTGGATGGAGCTGGTTACTGCTGACACAGCTGACGTACTGGCAACTTATGAACACCCTGTTTGGGGCGACTATGCGGCTGTCACACGTAATCAGGCGGGAAAAGGAACGGCAACTTACATAGCAACGATGCCGTCAGACAACCAGATTGATGCTCTGTTACGCCAGGCGGCAAACGACGCCGGCGTTACTTTGTCAGACAACCAGTTTCCGGTTATCGAGAAAAAAGCAGTAAATCAGGCAGGCAACACGCTCCACTTTGTTTTTAATTATTCTGAAAACGAAAGGGAAGTGAAGATTGATAATCTGAAGGGTATGAATCTGCTGACCGGCTCTTCAGTGTCAGGTCAAAGCCCCGTTACCCTGCCCCCCTGGGGAGTTGTGATAATCGAAGAAAAACGTTAAATTTTGCCCTGAATGCGCTTACAATTGCTCAGAACAATAAGAAAAGTGGTCGGGCGCATTGTTTACCGGGGCATCCCGTACCCTACACGCGGAAGTGCAAAAGATGAGTAAAGCAACAATTGGTGATGTGGCAAAAGCCGCCGGTGTTTCAAAGAAAACGGTCTCCCGGGTGTTAAATAACGAACCCGGAGTGCGCAAAGAAACCCGTGATGCCGTTACCACCGCGATCAAAAAATTAGATTATATTCCTAACCTGAATGCCCGCAGGTTAAGAACTAATCAGTCTTATCTGATCGGTGTTCTTTATATCGATTATCCTACCAACTTTTACGGCAGTCTGATCCTGAACGGCGCGATAAAAGCTTGCGATAAACTGGGCTACGATTTATTGATACGTCCCTTTGCATCAGAAAATCCCGCAGGTGAAATTGCCACTACCTTGCGGCACATGGTTGAACGTTCCAACGTTGACGGATTTATTGTCGTACCGCCTTTGTGCGAAGATCAGGCTGTTATCGCAGCACTGGAAGAAACGGGCACGCCTATTGTCAAAATTGCATCTCTGGATGACACATCCTCGTATTGCCTGCACAGTGATGAGGTAGAGGGCGCGCAACTGGCTGTGGAACACCTGATTAATCTGGGTCACAGCAAAATCGGCTTTCTCAACTACCTGGTAGGTCACGCAGCCGGTAAATGGCGTTACGAGGGCTATCAGCAGGCGCTGACAAAATACGGCATCGAAGAAAATCCGGACTGGGTTGCACAGTTTGTATACGGTGAGAACACGTTGGAACAGGCCTGCCGGAAATTACTGTGTCAGGAAAACCGCCCCACCGCTATTTTTACCGCCAACGACGCTTCTGCAGCCGTGGTGTACAGGATTGCCTCCCAACTGAAATTGCGTATCCCGTATGATTTGAGTGTGGTGGGTTTCGATGACGACCCTGCAGCCCTTAACCTGTGGCCACCGCTTACCACTATTAAGCAACCTGTTGCCGAACTTGGCTACAATGCGGCGACCATACTGATTGAACAGATCATCCGTCACCAGGCGAAACGGGAATTACCCCTTTCACCTTCTGAACTGGTCGTCCGTAACTCAACCGGTCCGTTGCTGGAGTAAGCACAATCAGACAACAACCTTCGGAACTGGAAAATGCATTAAGCCGCAAGTCCCGCTGTCAGTACCGGCTGATATGGATTCTGCTATTCACGTTACTGACTCTGGCGGTAGTGTTCGGTTACACCTGGCTGAATTTTGATGATTTGTATGTGCCTTACCGCAGCGCCTACCCCAATCTCAGCACGCTTTTTTCACCACTTAACATGGTGGTAATTACCCTGCTGGTTGTAGTAAACGGATTTGCTATCTATCAAATCCGCCATGCCCGTGAGCAACTGGCGATCAGCGCTTATGTTTTACTTAATAAAATGGATGAACCGCAGCAATCGTCTCATCCCGACTGGCTGAATGCTTTTCTTGCCGCTGCAGGACTTCCCGCTGATTATTCCTTTGTTCTGCTCAAGAAAATGAAAATGCGGCATTTCATGACGATGTCCGGCGCTATCAATAAAGCGGTCAGCGAACACAAAGCCGCCTGGATTGCACTCAGCCGCCAATATTGACGTCGCCTGACCGTCTCAAACTTATCCATTAGACCAATATATTGCTACCCGTGGGCGATGCTGCTGGATCAGGTTTTTCTTTCAGGGTACATTTGTACCAGGTAAGGACGCCGCACTGTCAGGAGGAGCGGACAAATGGCGAAAGATAAGAATAATGATGCACCTCAGGCATCAACAGCTGACAAATCAGAATTAGGTCAGCTACGTGAAATTTTGTTCGGCCAGTCCAGCCGGGATTTTCAGCAGCAACTCGCCTCTCTGGATGAAAAACTGGAAAGTAATTTTTCGGCATTGAATCAAAAGCTGGAAAATCATGTGGCTTCGCTGAATAAAACCATTGAAACACAGTTTGCTGCACTGTCTGAACAACTCTCAGCCGACAATACACAACACCAGCAAGCCCAGGAAAATCTGAAAGGCCTTCACGATACGCTGAAATCTGAGCTGGAAATGGCTGAAGCCGCCGCGCAGGACGACACCAGCAAACTGGAAAGCAAGCTATCCAAAGAAATGGATGCCATGGAAACCTTGTTCAACAAACGTCACGAAGCGCTGTTAGAGCGTTTGCAGCAAGTGACAGAAGAACTGTCTTCCAGCAAAACCGACCGCAAAACCCTGGCAAGCCTGCTGTCTACTATGGCCTCGAATCTTGCCACTGATCAACCCTGACGCCCATGAGCAATTTTGTGCCGCCAACGGATGAGGATGCGCACACAATGGACGACGTCAGGTCGTTAATCATTGGTGGGGATGAAAAATTCGTAGAAAATATTGTCAGACGCAATGCAAAAGGCATGGTGTCTGATGTGATATCTGAAGCACTGAATGAGCGTGAGAGTCAGGATGGCTCAGTGAACAAAGTGCTGGTCCCCCTGATCGAAAAATCGCTGCACCGCTCAGTGGAAGCCAACAGTGATAAGATTGTCGGCGCACTCTACCCTCTTGTCGGCTCGCTGATCAGAAAAGCCGTATCAGCGTTTCTCATCGAATTCATTGAGCGTACAAACACCCTTATTGAACACAGCTTTTCAGCTAAAAGTGTGAAGTGGCGCTTTAAAGCCTGGCGCTCAGGTGTCCCCTATTCTGATTATGTTGCTTCGCAAATTTACCAATATCAGGTGCATCAGGTGCTGGCTATTCACCGTGAAACCGGCACCCTGTTAAATAGTGTCACCAGTCATCCGGGAAATGCGAAAGACGGTGACCTGATTTCTTCCATGCTGGTTGCTATCAGCGATTTTGTCGCTGATGCATTCAGTCAGGATAATCAGGCAGAAGAAACCGAACTGGGAGAAATTAAAACCGACGATTTTACCCTGCTTATCAAGGTCGGTCCCCAAGTGATCCTCGTCGCTGCCGTCAGCGGTCATGTGTCGCCACGCATGCGACATAAACTGCAGGACACTCTGGAAGAGTTTCATCGCTTTTATCAGTCGCCACTGCAAAAATATCAGGGCGACAACGGGCCGTTCGCCACCAGCGATGCCATGCTGCAGGAATGCCTGATCAGTGAGCAAAAAACGACGCAGGAAAAGAAAAAACGGGCCGGTGCCGGTGTATTTATTCTCGCCGGACTATTGGTTGTTGCCGGCTATCTGGCATTTTTACGCATCGACCTTGCCATCACGTCATCCACCATCGCTAAGAGTGAGCCTCCGGCCGGCATTGTGATGCTGAACACACAAACAGACGGCAATGAGATTATTCTCTCGGTATTAAGAGATCCGGCTGCCACCGGTGTAGCGCAATGGCTTGCAGGGCTCGACATTGACTCATCCGTTGTCGACATTAAAGAAACGCCGTTTGAGTCAAAAGATGACCGTCTTATCCCGGCAAAAATACAACAGCTGACCGCGCGTTTTCCTGCACTGAAGTTCACCAACGGTGAACAGCCGGCCCTGTCCGGCACAATCAGCACTGGTGAATGGCAACGATTCCTCCGCGCTCTGCACAGCATTGCGGGCATTGAAACCGTATTCCCTGATACCACCAAAGTAGTTCTGGAAGAAAGCACTCCCGTTAACGATGCATTAGCACTTAATGCTCTGGCCGGGTCTCTGGCAACCACACTGTCAGGTTACACGTTGTTCTTTGATATGAACCAGTCCCGGTGGTCGAAAGCGAATGATGCGACTATTGGCGATATTGCCCAAACCATCATTAACCTGCAAAATATCGCTGAACAATCAGGGCAAACCCTCAGTGTATTTATTCTCGGTGGCAGCGATAATTCGGGTACATCAGTCAAAAACATGCTATTGAGTGAATCACGCGCCCAGTCAGTGAAACAAGCTCTGACTAAAGCGGGCGTGGAACACGCTGTGCTGCACACCAAAGGTTTGGGACAACTGGATTTAGCCCGCGGCAGTAATAGCCGGATGGTATTCTTTCATGCTCTGTTAACACCTGCAGAGGCTGGTAAAGGGAAGAAAACAGGATCAGAAGAAGGTAACCGTCAGTGATACAAAAAAAGATCTGTCTGCTAGGCCCTACCGGAGTGGGTAAAACCAGCCTGGTAAGACAGTTCGTCGATGGCATTTTTTCAGAGAAATATCTCACTACTATCGGCGTAAAAATCGACAAAAAAGAAGTCACCGCGGGCGGTAAAACGGCCCAGCTTCTTATCTGGGATATTGAAGGCGTTGACCGCTATTGCGGTTTTAATCCACGCTACCTGCGTGGTGCCGCAGCCTTTGTCATTGTAGTTGACCAGACCCGCTCCCAGTCGTTGCTTGAAGGTATGGATATTTATGAGTCGGCGCGGGCAGAATTTCCTGATACGCCGGCCTTTTTTGTCGTCAATAAAGCAGACCTTCCCAGTGAATGGTACTGGAGTGAAGACGAAGTCGCTGAACGTGAAAATCTGTTCAGTGCCGCCATTAAAACCAGCGCCAAAACCGGCGAAAATGTTGAGCGACTCTTTCAGGAGTTAGCGGAACTTACGGTGTAAATATGGACATTTTCCACCTTAATGCACTTGGCATCACGGACTGCGCATTATTTGAGCTGAATGAGCGTGATGAGCTCAATTGCCTCACACCAACGGTGCATTGGGTAACCGACCTTGTGAAGGTCAACGAACTGTCACTGGATATTGAATCCGTGCGCAGTCTGTTTCTCGAAGATTTTCTTATTGATGCCGGTGATTGCTGGGCGACTTCTCTCCCTGCAAACCTGACTTCAGGCTTCTGGACCGAAACCACAGAACATGAATCCCTGCGCCTTGAGGCTATCGCGATCAACGATGGCAAAGGCGGACGGTTCCTGGCCATCAAGAACGTCAATAAAGAATTTGCCTACCGCCAGCAATCCCTGCAATCTGCCAGAGAATTACTGCTAACCCACCATGCGGTGATCAGCCAGCAGGATTACCTTACTGAAAAATTACAGAAAGCGCTGAAAGAAGCGCGGGAATGTAAGGGCCAGCAGCAGGCCATACGCCAGACTATCCACCATCTCAGTACAGGCGTGGTGATACTGGACGCCAACAAACAACTGTTTCTGGATAATGGCGTGGCACGGCAGTTTTTCCGTGCACAGAATGCAGATGTCTGCGTTCACCGTTTGTTGCAACTGATAAAAGATGTTCAGCTGGATGAGATGTTTTTATCGACGCTGGAAGAAAGACAAACCGCCTGGCGCGGCGAAGTATTCTGGATGAACTCTCCTGATGGTGGCCGGTGGCTGCAACTTACCATCGCACCGGTGATGCAGCATATTCATGTTTCTCACTGGGTATTTTTGCTGACCGACATGTCACATATCCAGCACACCAGTCAGTACAGTCCGGTGCAGCTGGACAAAGATTCACTCACTCAAACCCTTTCCCGTCAGGCATTGAAAAAAGAAATGACAGCCTGGGTCGAAAAGACGAAAACTTTGGCCTGTTTGTGATTGATATCTGTGAATTCAGAAAGGTCAATGAAAGCCTGGGCTACCGCTCCGGCGACGATATTTTAAAGAGTGTGGCAAAGCGTTTACACGGCTTTGTTGGTGAAGAAGGCCGTCTGGCCAGAATTGGCGGAAACGAATTTGCGGTGATGACACCGGTGAGTGCAGGTAATGAGACTGCATTGTACGATATCGCCAGAGGTATAACCGGTGTTCTCGAACACACCTACCTGTCTTTAGGCAGTATTCAAACCACCTTATCCACCAACATTGGCATGGCGACGTTCCCTGAACATGCCAAATCGCCTGAAGGTTTGATGCAGAACGCCGGCTACGCTCTGCAATTCGCCAAATACGCAGGTAAGAATAAAGTCACACTGTTCCACCCCATGCACAAGCAGAAACAGGTTGAACTGTCCGAAATGGAAGCCGCGTTTGCCAGAGCGATTGCAGAAGATACGCTGGATATTTACCTTCAGCCTATTGTCGACTTATCTTCCGGCAAGCTGCTCAAATATGAAGCCCTCGCCCGCTGGAAGAGAAACGAAGAGTATGTGCCTCCGGATGTATTCATTTCTCTGGCGGAACGTTCTGAGCTTATTTTTCCCTTTGGCGAATGGTTGCTGGATAAAGTGTGCAGCACGGCCAGACGAATGATTCGCTATGCGCCTGATGTGCGAATTGCCATGAACATTTCCGGCCGCCAGATCATATCGCAGGATTTTACCGGCAATATTCAGGCAGCGATTAAAAGACACGGTATTTCAGCATCTAACCTGGCCATTGAAATTACTGAAACCTCGTTCATCAACAATTTAAATACTGTTGCGGCGGTGCTGAAAACGTTACGGAATATGGGCGTTACCATTTCGATTGACGATTTTGGTACAGGATTCAGTTCGTTAGTTTACCTGAAACAGTTGCCTCTGGATGAGCTGAAAATTGACCGCTCATTTATTCAGGATGCTATGACCAGTGAAGGCGACCGGGCGATAATCAAAGCCATTTTAGGGCTTGCCGGCAATCTGAATTTGCAGGTGGTGGCTGAAGGTGTGGAAACCGGCGAACAGCAACACTTCCTGATTGATGAACAGTGCGTGTCCGGTCAGGGTTATTTATTCGACCATCCCTTACCGGTAGAAGAGATTGAAAAGCGCTTCGCAGCCGGCTGATCTGCCTGCTGCGAAGAACTGACTTTAGCGCCTTATAACCCGCCTATGCCCAAATGGCTGGCATGAAATTGCAGGTGTTCTTCGATAAAAGAGGCAATGAAGAAATAGCTGTGGTCATAGCCTTCATGCATATTCAGCGTCAGTTGCGTATCACTCTTCTGAGCTGCATTAATCAGAGCCTGAGGCTTTAATTGTTCTTCAAGAAACTGATCGGCACGTCCCTGCTCCACCAGTAACGGAATGTAGTGTTGCTTCTCAGCGAGCAGAATGGCTGCATCATAAGCTTGCCATGCTGATTTATCGTCACCCAGATAGCCGCCCAGCGCCTTTTCACCCCATGGGCAATCTGACGGATTCGCAATCGGACTGAACGCTGATACAGACACATACTGCTGCGGATTACGCAAGCCGATAACCAGCGCGCCATGTCCGCCCATGGAATGCCCGCTGATGGCCTTCTCACGGGTCACCGGCAGGTTCGCTTCAATCAGAGCGGGTAACTCCTGCGTGACATAGTCATACATCTGATAATGTTCATTCCAGGGTGCCTGTGTAGCATTAACATAAAAGCCGGCCCCTTTACCCATGTCATAGGCTTTGTCTGCATCGTCAGGGACATCGTCTCCCCTGGGGCTGGTGTCCGGGACCACAATCGCCATACCCAGCTCGGCAGCCATCTTCATTGCGCCGGCTTTCTGCATGAAGTTTTCATCAGTACAGGTTAACCCTGACAGCCAGTATAAAACCGGAACGGGATTTTCTGCGCTGGCAAAAGGCGGCAGATAAACCGCAAAGGTCATTTCACAATTTGTTGTTTTTGCAGCATGGCGGTAGCGGCAATGACGTCCACCAAATGCGCGATTTTCACTGATTAATTCCATATTATTCTCTATTGTGCTGCCAAATTACGTGTAAATCCTTATTTCCCGGTATAGGGTGTATCGGATTTTAGATCAACATCGTTTACACTAAGCACCAAAATTCAGAGGTGAATGACGATGCTTAAAGCTGTTGGCTATCATTTGCGTGGCACTGTGTCAGTGCTGGGCTATTTTTTCAATACGGTTTTCTGGTTTATCCCTATTTTTATACTATCCCTGTTAAAACTGCCACCGGTGCAGTGGTGGCGGCGAATTGTGTCTTATCCTCTGGATGCCTGTGCGACAGCATGGATAACCGTGAATAATCTCAACCAGCGTCTGCTCAGCCGCACCCGCTGGTCTGTTAACGGGATCAGCAGCCTGGCCCCTGACGACTGGTATCTGGTGATCGCCAATCATCAGTCCTGGGTCGACATTCTGGTATTGCAGCGAATTTTTAACCGTAAAATTCCGTTTCTCAAATTCTTTCTGAAACAGGAACTTATCTGGGTGCCGGTACTGGGTCTGGCCTGGTGGGCGCTGGATTTTCCGTTTATGCGCCGCTACAGCAAATCGTTTCTGGCGAAAAACCCGCACCTTAAAGGCAAGGATATGGAAACCACCCGTAAAGCCTGCGAGAAGTTTAAGTCGAAGCCGGTAAGCATCATGAATTTTGTAGAAGGCACACGCTTTACAAAAAGTAAGCATGACAGACAAGCCTCGCCCTTTACCCACCTGCTCAAGCCGAAAGCCGGCGGTGTTGCCTTCGTACTCAGCGCCATGGGCGAACAACTGCACAAGCTGATCGATGTCACTATCGACTACCCTGCCGGGGTGCCAAGTTACTGGGATTTCGTGTGCGGTAAAGTAAAAGAAATTCGCGTAAATGTGTCGGTAATGCCTATCAAAGATATTGTGCAGGGCGGATTTTTCAACGACACCTACTTCACTGATCCCGCGCAAAAAGCCCGTTTTCAGCAATGGCTGAATGAACGCTGGCAACAGAAAGACCAGCACCTGGCTTCATTAAACTCAACACAGGCTCCGCTATGAGAAAGTTACTGGCGCCCCTGATATTTGTTATTCACACGCCGTTGCAAATTATCAATCTGGGGTTCTGGGCGTCGATTATTATCAGTTGCGGACTGCTTAAGCTGGTGCTTCCGGTACCGGCCATCCGTCATTTGCTGATGGGCTTTATGCATTTTGCTATGCAGTGTTTTGGTTGCATCAGTGTATTACTGATCAAATTGTTTAATCCGGTAAAAGTGATTTATCGCATCGACGGCTCATTATCGGTAGAGAACTGGTATCTGCTGATTGCTAATCACTTAAGTTACCTCGATATCATTCTGCTTATCGACTTTTCCCGTAAACGTATTCCGCCGCCCAAGTTCTTTCTTAAACAGGAACTGATTTGGCTGCCTTTCGTCGGTCTGGGCGCATGGGCGCTGGATATGCCGTTTATGAAACGGTATTCGCGGTCTTATCTGGAGAAATATCCTCACAAAAAAGGGCAGGATATTGAAACCACCCGCCGCTCCTGTGAGAAGTATAAAACCTCGCCCACAACGGTCATCAATTTCGTCGAGGGCACACGCTTCACCCGCGCGAAACATCAGCTCAGAAAAAGCCAGTTTGCCCATTTACTGCCACCAAAAGCAGGGGGAATTGCCTTTACACTTGCTACCATGGGCGATCTTTTTACCAACCTGCTGGATATATCGTTATTGTACCCTGATAACGAAGCCCATCCGATGATGTCCATGCTGAGCGGACAGATGACCCGCATCATCATAGACGTCAACGTACTGACCGTACCGGTGGAAGCGCAGGGAGATTACTTTGCCGACGATTCATTCCGGAGCCGGTTTCAGCACTGGCTGAATGAGTTGTGGACAAATAAAGACAGCAGGATTAATCAGTTACTGGAGCCTTGAACGTGCAGATTGCATCTTCAATCAGAGACACCTTTGTACACACTGTAAAAGACATATTTCCGGACCTCACCACAGATACCCTTTTATACAACACACTTGCGATCTCCGGCATTCTGCTGGTCGCAGCGGTGTTTTATATTGTCAGTCGTATACTGCTGAAAGTGCAGATCGCCATGTTGGTGAAACGCAGTAAAAACAGCTGGGACGACGCATTACTGAATCACGGATTCTTCCGGCGGTTAACGCACCTTGTTCCGGCCATTGTGATTTTTCTGCTGACGCCGGTACTTATCAATGAAGAAAACCTGTTACACGGGTTCATGATAAAAACCTCCATGCTGTACATGATGATTACAGCGCTTATCGGCTTATTTGCCTTGCTGAACACGATTCAGGATGTGTATAACGCATCTTATCTGGCCAAACGGGCATCAATAACCGGCTTCATTCAGGTCGCCAAACTCTTCTTCTCAGTCATCGTATTGTTGCTGTGTGTTTCACTGATTGTCGACAAGAACCCGCTGCTGATCATGTCAGGCCTGACTGCACTGGCCGCGGTACTGTTACTCATTTTCCGTGACACCATTTTAGGCTTTGTGGCAGGTATTCAGATTGCAGCGAACCGGATGTTTAACACTGGAGACTGGATCCAAATCACCAAATTTGAGGTGGACGGGGAAATACTGGAAATCGGCCTGACAAACGTGAAAGTGCAGAACTGGGACAAGACCATTTCTACGCTGCCCAGCTATTCACTGACAACAGAAGCGGTCAAGAACTGGCGGGGTATGCAGGAGTCAGGAGGTCGCAGGATCAAGCGCTCGGTTTACATCGATATTCATTCCATCAAACTTTGCGACAGCAAGATGATGGCCCGCTTCAGTAAGATCCGCTACATCTCAGAGTATATCGATAAGAAAGTAAAAGAACTGCAGGCGTACCACAAAGACTATTCCATTGATGAGTCGGACCTGCTGAACAGCCGCCGACTTACCAACATAGGCACTTTCCGCGCATATCTGGAAGCCTATTTACAGAAACACCCCAATATTAATCAGTCACTGACTCTGATGGTAAGACAAATGCCCCCTAACGAGTTGGGGTTACCACTGGAAGTTTACTGCTTCAGTGCGAAGAAAGAGTGGGTTGCCTATGAGAAAGTACAGGCAGATATCTTCGATCATATCATGGCAATGCTGCCCATGTTCGATTTACGGGCTTACCAGCGGGACAGCCATTTAATGCTGGCCAGTCACTATGACGATGCCCCGGAAGCCGTGTATGAAGGCAAAAGGGAATCAAAGGATAACGCGGACGGAGAAGAAAGTTCAGCGGGAGACCGTCCGCAATAGCAGAGACAGTTAAGGCTTGCCGTCACCGGCAAGCCTTAATCAATGGGAATATCTGAAAGGATTTTCCGGCGCAGAGTAAATCTGCCGGAAACATCAGGAAAGGGCGTATGCCATCAGTACGCAAACTACCAGGCCCGACACGCCGAAGAAACCATATTCAATTTTCTCCTGCATACCTTCCGCCCCGGCTTTAGCACTCATGAATCCCATGATAATACTGGACATACCCAGTACAAAAGCAATCAGGCCGGCGCCAAAACCAACAGCACTTATCCACTCACTCATCACATTACCCTTCACTGTTCTTTTCATTTTTTAACCTGCCTGTCGTACAGAGGACAAAGATCAGGTTTTCAGTCTGCTTGTATTATGCAACAAAATCCTGAAAATGCGTAATTAATCATCACTCTGCGTAAGGTCTGTTTGATCCTGGTCAATTGCGCCACTTTATCGGAATTTACACTAATCCGCAGAGTATAAATGCGATCTCACTCTATTTAGAATATAAATAAATCATTGATAAATAACAATTTTCAAAGTTGGCCTCAGGGTTGCTATATCAGCACAAGCGTTACTGAATAATTCAGGCTGTTTACCGGAACACGACCAGCCGGACAAGCTGCCGCAACCGACAGATTTTAAAAAGGAAGAGACATGAAAACTTTAGCTGCCCTGACAATGACCGCTGCCCTCTGTGCTTCACCCGCCTTCGCAGGCATGAATTCGGAGCACTGCGATATGAACCTGCAGGGCGATGTTAACTGGCAAAAAGGCGTACTGACGCTCTTTACAGCTAACGACGAGCATGTGGTAATTAATGGTTCAGGCCAGATGACAGTG
Organism: Alteromonas sp.; assembly: GCF_984505615.1. NCBI lineage: Bacteria > Pseudomonadati > Pseudomonadota > Gammaproteobacteria > Alteromonadales > Alteromonadaceae > Alteromonas > Alteromonas sp. The sequence continues at coordinate 44,310 of NZ_CFHOXV010000021.1, forward strand.
AACAACCGCTCAGTGTCTCTGAGCAGCGAGCAACAACAATGGGTGAATGACTATTACCACAACATTGAAACGGCAATTCCAATGACACTGGAAATTACCTACGACGCACTGGAACTTGCCGGCAACTCCATCAATGAAGCCTTCGGTGAACTGCTGGGAGAGGACAACGGCATCGTGACGGATTTAAATGAAATGTTTGCCGGTTTGCGTACTGAAATGGACAGCCATTTTTATGATGCTGACGGTGAAATTCGTATGAACAGTGAGGATTTCGAAGAAGATGGCTGGATTTCAGAACGCTGGGAAAACAAATTTGAAGACCAGGTAGAAAACATCATTGCCAATTCCACCGGTCGCCTGCTGATTGCTATCGGCAAGGCCATGCTAAGCGGTGACGAAGACTTTGATAACTTTGAACAACACATGGAAAACTGGGAAGAAGATTTCGAACAGCGTATTGAGGCAAAATCTGCGGCTATCGAAAAACGCGCTGACGCCCTGTGTGAGGTGTTGAAAAAAGCCGATTACGCCGAGCTTCAAATGCAGAAACATATTCCGGGCCTGGAAAACCTGAATGTGCTGACCATCAACAGTGATTCTGATTTAAAGATGTAAAAAAACGTATCGTGCTACACTGCCGGAAACTTGTTTTCCGGCTTTTTTATGTCTGATATATCTGCAAACTCAATTCACTCCCTTAACCTCACACTGTGTGGCTGTGGCTGGCTGGGTCAGTGCCAGGTTGATGCATTGCCTGAAGCAACCATTACCGGTACAACCCGTTCACAGGAAAAGGCTGACGCGCTGCGCGAAAAAGGCGTGACCCCGGTGTTGTTCGCGCTGGGTGATGATCCCACATCACTGATAAAACAGAGTGCTGACAACGCAGTAATACTAAATATTCCACCGGGACGAAAAAAAGCGGTAGGTGATGACTTTACCCGCGCCATGACGGCTCTGGCGACAGACTTCCTGGACGCAGGGGCAAAGAAGCTTATTTTTATCAGCACCACTTCCGTGTTCGGGAATGCTGAAGGAGAGCTGACAGTCAACTCCCCTGTAGCGCCGGCTACAGATTCAGGCAAAGTACATTGTGATATCGAAAGGTTCTTACTGGCCGGGCAGGATCCCCGTATACATGTGGTCCGTCTGGCCGGTCTGGTGGGTGGTTCCCGTCATCCGGCAAAATTCCTGGCCGGTAAAACGCTGGACAAAGGCGAGCAGGCGGTAAATCTGGTGCATGTGTCTGATGTGGTTAAAGCCCTGATTTGTATTCTGAAGGAAGATGACAGTACTTCAGCGTTTCCCCCGTTGATGCAACTCTGCAGTCTGGTGCATCCCCGCAGGGATGACTACTACTGTTGGGCAGCAGAGGCTCTGGCATTGCCTGCACCGCAATTCAGTGCTGAACATAATAATGCTGCAGACGGGAAGAAAATCTTCAGCAAGGACTGCTGGGAAGCTCTGGGACTGACGCCGGAATACGCCAGCCCCTTTGATATGCTTTGAACCGTTAGCCGAACAGGCTGTGACCGAAGTACTTCACAGCCACGGTATTGATAAATACCAGCAACAGGATGACCGGAATGAAAGTGCCTACTGACACATCAACATACTTCTCGAAGAAGCTGCCTTTGTAGTTCTCTGCGCCTTCATCCAGCGCCTTATTGAAGTTATGTTTCTTCCAGCGATAGATAACGAAGATACAAATTAAGAAGCCGTTCAGCGGCAGAATGGTGTCGTAAAACACGTCATACACCACGTCAAAGAACGATTTCTTCGCGCCGGCATAGCTGACGAACTCTGTCAGAAACGCATTGTAACCGAACGACAGTGCACACAGCACCGCGAGTACAACCATCAGTACACCCAGTACAAACAGTGCAGGCTTCCGCCCCATGTCTTTCTCGTCCATCAACGCCGCCACAGGTACTTCAAAAATCGATACCAGTGAGGTGATAGCCGCAAAAAACACCTGCAGGAAGAAAATCGCTGCCACAATGCTGGCGCCAACGTAGCCAATGGAGTCCTGCAAAGCGAGGAATATCTTAGGCAAGAACGTGAAAATCATACCGATTGACGATTCGCTGAGTTCGTCCGGATTGGTATTCGGATCGAATGAGAAAATCGCCGGCAAAATCATCAGGCCTGCCGTAAACGCCACTGCCGTATCAGTCAGGGCCACCAGCTTGGCAGACCCGGGCACATCAGCACGCTTATCGATATAGCTGCCGTAGGTGATCATGATCCCCATACCCAGTGACAGGGAGAAGAATGCCTGAGACAGCGCTCCGTTAATCACCGATGCATTGATTTTAGAAAAATCTGGCACCAGGTAGAACTCTACGCCTTTCATGGCGTTGTCCTGCATAAGTACGAAGCCCACCAGCAACAGCAGCATGATAAACAATGTTGGCATCAGCAGCTTGGCCGCTTTCTCGATACCTTCTTTGACACCACCTTGCAAAATCAGATAAACCACTGCCACAACACCGGCCATGTAAACAAAGATTTTTTCGCTGTTTATAAAGGTGCCGAAGGTATCCGGGTTAGCCAGAATATCTAAATCACCGGTGATGATTTCGTACAGATAGCCGAATATCCACACCGTGATCACCAGATAAAACACGGCAATCATAAACGGCGTAATAATCGATAACCAGCCGGCCAGCTTCCAGTGCGTGGCGTTATTACTCAAATCCCGGTATGCACCTAAGGGGTCTTTTCTGGCATGACGGCCCACTGACATTTCTGCCAGCATTACCGGCAAACAGATAGCCACAACGAAAATGGCGTACATCAGCAAGAAAGCGCCACCGCCATTTTTTGCAGCGCCCACCGGAAACCCGACCAGGTTACCGATACCAACCGCAGACCCGGCTGCGGCTAAAATGAATCCGATGCGCGATCCGAACTGTTCTCTCGCCCCGCTCATATCATCTTTCCTCTTCACTTATTGTTATAATCGGGTGGTGATGATTTTATATTCTTCCAACGAAGATTATTGTCGTTCACACGTGTGTCAACCGGATTACTCTAAGTCATTCCGGCTGTCACCTTCCCCACACTGCCTGCACTTTTAGCTGTGCCTGGGCAGTTATATCGTTGTCATTTTCACGCGGATATAAGGGCGAATAGTATCAGCGTCCCTGCCGAATGTCCCGTATTTGAGCGCTGGAATGGCCTGTTCCGGCCCGGCTCAGTGTAGTGATCTCTTACCAGGGAACGGGTTTGTGCGCCCAGTCGATGAAATGCGGATTATTTTCCGGCGTCGCTTTATCAATGAAATCAAGCAACTGTGAAGCAGTAAAGGCAGGCGTAAAGAGTTTTCCCTCAGGTACGTTGCCCTGAAATGGCTCTGACAACGCACTGTCCACTGTGCCCGGATGATAGCTGATAAGTACCGTATTCTTACTTCGGCGGGAAAATTCTGCAGCGGCGGTTTTCAGCATCATATTCAGTGCCGCCTTTGAGGCCCGGTAGCCATACCAGCCGCCCAGCCTGTTATCACTGATACTGCCCACCCGGGCGCTTAAGCATGCAATGGTACTTCTCTCTTTATCCAGCACATTCACCAGTGCTTTCAGCCAGATTGCCGGTACCACAGTATTCACCGAAAAGTATGCCAGCAGTTTGTCCGCACTGATGTCTTCGATTTTCTTTTCAGGACTCACCGCCGTGCCGCCTGCGTCGCCATGCAGGACCCCGGCGGTACAAATGACTGTCGAAAATACGATGCCACTTGCTTTCTGTTCAGCCGTCCATTGGTTTACTGCTTCTTCATTTGCAGATTCCAGCGTGATTGCTGTCACGTTGTCGGCTTCAAAACTCTGCTGGTGCTGCCTTGCGACGGCAAAGACACGACTTTGAGGCTCCCTGGCGGCCAGTGCTTCTGTCACTGCCCGCCCGATAGCACCGCCGGCGCCAATAATGAGGTGAGTATGCGCCATATTATTTGTCCGTCCTGTAACCGCACTGTCCATCATCACAGGTACGGCGACGGCCGGTGAGCAGATAGGAAATGGTATAACGGTTTCTGGCAAAAAGGTTGTAGGCCATGTCAGCAACAATGCGGATCACCGGCCAGCGAAGAGGCGCGTAAAGCCAGCCCCGTCCCACAGCCTGCCAGGCTGCGTGGGTAGCGTCCAGTCCGGTAACCATTTCACCGTTATCCAGTTCTACGTGAATTCTGGCATCCAGTTGTGCTTTGTCCAGCCTTGGATAATGCTCACTGAAGGCAGGATCCTGAATATCTACCAGTTGGATCCTGTCATGCTGATCACGCTTTTTGATATGAGACATTTCAGCACAACATAAGGGGCAGTAACTGTCATAAAAAATTTTCATGATTTCTCCGTTTACCGGGCCTGAATCACCGCCGGCCCGATGTACCACTTTACCTGTATAATAGTACGCGGTTGCACATCATTCAGAGATTAAAAAAGCGTAACTTGAGGTTGAAGTCAGCGACTAACGTAACCACATTACAGGAAATCTGATAACAGGAGCTTTAATAATGGCAACGACAGAAACTGCGACACTCGGCGGAGGATGCTTCTGGTGTATTGAATCGGCATTCAACAGTGTGGAAGGCGTAATAAGCGCTATTTCCGGATATGCCGGCGGACACGTTGAAAATCCTTCCTATGAGGCCGTCTGTAAAAAAGATACCGGGCATGCTGAAGTCGTGCGGGTTGAATTTGATCCGGCCAGCATTTCTTACCGTGAAATCCTCGAAATTTTCTTTGCTTTGCATAATCCCACGCAGGTTGACCGTCAGGGGAATGACACAGGCCCGCAGTATCGCAGCGCAATCTTTTATCATTCCGAAAGCCAGCGGGATGAGGCACAGAAAATTATTCAGGAAATTAATGACGATCAGATCTGGCCTGACCCCGTCGTCACTGAGGTAACGGAAGTTAATAATTACTATCCGGCAGAAGACTACCATCAGAACTACTTTAAAAATAATCCGCAGAATCAATACTGCGCCATGGTAGTGGCACCAAAGCTGGCTAAGTTTAAAAAGACGTTTGCTGCCAGGTTACGTTAACTCTGCATCCCGGCACATTCATTTATCAGGCAGCCTTCAGGGCTGCTTTTTTTTGCACAATTTACAGATGTCTGCATGTTTTTCTTACCCGCCTGCCGTTTTGCCTCTGTCACGATCCGTTAAAAATCCTCTGCAGCCCGCTTTCTAAAAGGCGAAAAGAGAAAAATGTTACAGCCGGTACGTGGTTTGCAGCTGTTAAATCACTAACTTAGAGGCTGCCCGCTCAGAGAGTCTGCAGCCGTAAACGACTAAAGCAGGAGAAATCATGAGTAAGAGTAATGTTGCTGCATTTACTGCACCGGGTATGAAAAAAGACGCTGCGAAAAAAGCTGTTGCTGTGCTTGAACAACGTCTGGTGGCACTGCTGGACTTACAGCTTACGCTGAAGCATATTCACTGGAACGTGGTTGGCCCGAATTTTATCGGTGTACACGAAATGCTGGATCCGCAGGTAGATGCCGTGCGCGACATGACAGATACCATTGCAGAACGGATTGCTACCCTTGGCGGAGTACCTCACGGTACGCCTAAAGCGATTGTTGATGGTCGTTCATGGGAAGACTACAAAATTGGCAAAGCACTGGTCACTGATCACCTGGTAGCGCTGGATGCCGTGTACAACGGCGTGAATGGCGACCACCGTAACGCCATTGAAGAACTGGAAGAGCTGGATCCTGTATCAGAAGATATGATCACCGGCCAGCTGGCTGATCTGGAACAGTTCCAGTGGTTCGTAAGAGCGCACATTGAATCTGCCAGTGGTGAACTCAAAAGTTAATCAACTTTTAACCCGTTGGACTTATTAATCAGGGCAGTGCCGCAGGACGCGGCACTGCTTTTTTATTTGTCGCTCAATTAAACCATGCCGGATCTAACGGTAACGAAAACAGCAAAGGTGCCATCGCTTCATAACGGGCTTTGTTACTGTCACACTGAATGTTCTTCAGATAGTTTTCCTTCCAGGGATCGTTTACCAGATAAAGTGTGTCATCCAGAACCGTTAAACCTTCTATGGATGCATTGTCCATCCGCTCTTCCGTACCGCAGTTATCACCTGATGCCGGTGCGGTGAAATGTAACGGGATGCGTTTTGTTTCTTTTTCAGGATCAGTACTGATCACCCACAATTCATTATCATTACGCGCAGAAGCCAGCAAGTAACCCTGTTCACCTTCCCCGGCATACCATGCCAGACCATTCAGTGGATGATTTCCGCTGTCAAAAACAGGTACAGCGAGTCCGGGATCCTCCACCGGCACAAAATCTGTGGTATCCCAGAAGTCGTCATTCAGGGTTAATGAAAAGATACGGGGCTGTCCCGCTGCGTCTTTTTCCAGTCCGAGATACAGAGTGTTATCTGCGCTCATCGCCAGTCCCTCAATGCCATCGTTGGGGTAGTCCCCCACTTTCAGAGACAGCGGGAATTGCAGCGGCCTGACGCCTGTCATTGTGGTGCCGAACTCATGGCGCTCAAGCCGCACCAGCAATGACGGATAATCTGTCGAACCGGTATTCTGATAACGCTGCTGGCATCGTACCGACAATGCGCCGGTGCGGGTGGCATCTTCGGTTACAGTATAGAAAACGCCGGGCTGAGCGGGGTCAGCGACCAGCGCCTCAAGATCAGGCGCATCTGCAAGATAACCTGAAAAACAACTGCGTCTGACAGTGGTGCCAATACGCATTTTTTCTTCATCACTGGTTACCGTTGCAGTTTGAGGGTCAATAAAATGCAACCGGCGCTGCATATCTGCGCCGGCACTGGCATCAGACAAGGACACCAGTTTTCCTTCCCACACGGTAAGGGCAGATGTTTGCGGATCGGCCATTACATTCCCGCTTTCATCTTTTATCCACGTGCCCTTAGCCTCCATCGAGGTGACTTTAGTAGCCGTGGTGACTTCAACTTGCTCCGGCGCTTCGCTGCATGCACCCAGTGCAAATACCGCCACACCGGCCAGGCCAATAATTTGTTTCATTCTTTTCCTTTAACCCGTTGAAGAATTGCGAAATAATTTAAAACGTTTATGAGTATATCACTGTAAGAAACTCACCCGCGAATCTCATCAAAACACAGGAGCTTTACATCGTCATGTCATCTTTACCACTGGTAGTGGCGGGGCCGGTTCTCAGGCACACCCACTCACAGGGCTTCACACTTTGGCTTGTTACCAGTGAACGGGTTGATGCACAACTGATATGTAATCAGCAGCAGACAGAATGCGCTCAGCATACTGTACAGGCCGGTGAACGGGCCTTCGTGACTTTACTGGAAGCCAACCTGGCTTCACCGCTCACCGCCGGCAGTTTAAACGAATACGAACTGCGGTTTGCATCGCAGGACCAGCAAAGTCAGTGGGATAATGAAAAGCAAACAGTGCTGTTTGAAGGGCAATCAGCCCTGTCTTTTTACTGGCAACCGGCACTGACAAACGTATTACACGGCTCCTGCCGGAAACCACATCATGATGAAAAAGATGCCCTTACCCGTGTTCACGGATTAATTGAAGAGGAATTCAATGGCGGTGTCTGCCGGCCGGACATGCTGCTGCTGACCGGGGATCAGGTATACAGCGACGATGTCGCCGGTCCAATGCTTCAGGCGATACAACAAGTCATTACTGCGCTGGGGCTTTTCGGTGAGCCCCTTGAAGGCGCAGTGGTGGACCACAGTGATGCACTGGCCTCTCACTCACTGAATTACTATCAGCGGGACGAAATCCTCCCAAAAATAGCCATGAACACGGCACTGTCGAAGCTCTTTTTCGGCGCCAAGAAAAAACCGGTGTTTACTTCAGTAAATGCAAAAAACCATTTGATTTCATTTTCAGAAATCATGGCCATGTATATCCTGGTGTGGTCGCCGGCGATGTGGCGCGACATCAAATTTTCAGACAGTGACATCCCTGAACCCTACAAAGCTCAGTTTAATCAGGAACTGACAGTTATTCAGGCTTTCGCAGGCACCTTGCCGGAAGTACGCCGTTCCCTGGCACATCTGCCGGTCTATATGATATTCGATGATCACGACGTGACCGATGACTGGAATCTGACCCGTGGATGGGAGCAGGAAGTGTATGGTCATCCCCTGTCAAAACGAATGGTGGGCAACGCACTGATGGGTTACTGGCTTTGCCAGGGCTGGGGTAACCAGCCGGATAAGTTTACAGACATTCTGGAAACTGCCGCCGGCGTTTTCACTCCCAACGGCCTGAATGAACATGATGCTTTCATTGATACGCTGCTGGATTTCGAAGAATGGCACTACACCCTGGAGACGTCACCGCCGGTGTATGTGATGGATACCCGAACCCGCCGGTGGCGTTCAGAATCCAGTCTGAATAAGCCATCCGGTTTGATGGACTGGGAAGCACTTTGCGAATTCCAGCAGGCATTAATTGGAAAGGAGGCGGTGATTGTGGTGTCTGCCGCCCCCATTTACGGCGTAAAGATGATTGAAGCTATCCAGAAAGTATTTACATTTTTTGGCAAAGCACTCACCGTAGATGCGGAAAACTGGATGGCCCACCGTGGCACGGCAAACGTCATTCTGAATATTTTCCGCCATTATAAAACGCCGCCGGAATTTATTATTTTGTCCGGCGATGTGCACTACTCTTTCGTGTATGATGTGCGTCTGCGGTTCCGCCGGAACAGCCCCCATATCACCCAGTTTACCTGCAGCGGTATTAAAAATGCGTTTCCTGAAGGACTATTGCGCTGGCTGGAAAGATTAAACCGGTGGTTTTATGGTCATAAATCGCCGCTGAACGTGTTTACACGGCGCCGGAATATGTCGGTGAGATCGCGCTCTCCCGGTGGCATCGACGGTAAAACCTTGTTGAACCGCTCAGCAATCGGCCAGCTTGTTTTACACAAGAATGACACCACTGTAATTTGCAAAGCGTTGTGCAGTAACGGGGATACGGTAGAATTCCCGCCCCGGAAAGAAGAATAGAGGTAAAAGAATGAGCGATGAAGCCCTGTCCATCGGTTTGTTTTATGGTTCCACCACCTGTTATACCGAAATGGCAGCCGAAAAAATTCAGGCTCAGCTGAACAGTATTTTTGATGCGCAGGTCGTCAGCGTTTTTAATATCAAAGATACTGCGCTGCAACAGGCAGAAGCTTTCGACATTCTTATATTCGGCATCTCCACCTGGGACTTTGGTGAACTGCAGGAAGACTGGGAGTCCAGCTGGGAAGACGTGCACAAGCTGAACCTTGCCGGTAAAACTGTTGCCCTGTTCGGACTGGGTGATCAGTTCGGCTATGCCGACTGGTTCCAGGATGCGCTGGGCATGCTGCACGAAGCCCTTGAGCCGTCAGGTTGCCGCTTTATCGGTTTCTGGCCCAATCAGGGCTATGAGTTTGCCGAATCAAAGGGACTGACGGAAGATAAGTCACAATTCGTCGGCCTTAGCCTCGACGATGAAAATCAATTTGATCAAACCGATGAGCGCATCAACACCTGGTGCCTTCAGCTGTTAGATGAACTCGCCGGCTAACGCCTCTTCAGGCAGACTCCACCGCGAGTTCTACCGCAACGGTCTATCCCACCGCGACGGTGCGGACGTCAGCTTTAATGACATCCGCAAGTTATTTAATTTCTCTGCAATTACCATTGGTAAATGGGTCACGGCTGAAGAACAGCAGCTTGCCGCCAATTTGTTCTTCGATGCCCTGTACGATCTGATCGAAATATTACAAATAAACGAACAGGTGATCTCGCTGAACGGCACATTATCGCTGGCGTTTGGCAGTGGCGGCCAGAAACACGCCAGCGCCCACTACAACAGTGCTAAGCGACAACTGGCTCTGGCAAAGAACGCCGGTGGCGGCGCACTTGCGCACGAATGGTTTCATGCCTTCGATCACTACATTGCATCCCGTGTTTTTAGCGATCTGCCGCCGGGATCATTTGCTTCTAAAGCCTGGCTGGACAGTGCGCCAATGCGTGCTCACCCCTTGAATGATAAGCTCTGCGAGTGTTTTCAGGTTATGTTCCTGAACGATCAAAAAGCAACGAATGATTATCTTTTGCGATCAATAGAGGCTGATCGCGCGTTAAAAATGTATTACTATGCTATGCCACAAGAGATGGCGGCGCGGGCATTCGAAGCTTGTATCCAGGATCATCCCGTGAAGAATGCGTTTCTTGTGCAGGGAACAAAAAAGTCTGCTGAGGCTAGACTTGGTATTTATCCTCATGGTAATTTGCGTAAACAGCTTAATGATGCATTAATGTTGTATTTTTACCAGTTGGGTAAGGCCCTGACTAAAAAATCATCGTAATAATATAACTCACCGGTGATTTTGGCTAAAAAGCCAGCAACAAGTGTTAAGAATGGTGTCTGTTTATTACAAAATGCTACCAGTTTTGATAACAAACAGTATACTAGGGTGCTCGAACTTAAAGAGAAGAATGACTACGAGATGAAAAGAAAAAAGCATACCAGTGCCGATGACGAGGCTCAGATTGACATGACCCCCATGTTGGACATCGTGTTCATCATGTTGATCTTCTTCATTGTTACCACCTCTTTCGTGAAAGAGAAAGGTCTGGACGTAAACCGTCCTGATGACAGCCAGGCAAACAACAACAAGCCTTCTAAATCATTGTCTATCCGTATTGACGCGAATGGCGTGATTACAATGGGTGGCCGTGAAGTTGATATCCGTCGTGTTGTTGCGAACGCGCAAACGTTCCTTGCAGAAAACAACACGGACTCTGCAGCGATTCAGGCAGAAGAAAATACTGAACACGGTATCGTTGTTGAAGTAATGAACCAGGTTAAAATTGCAGGTATCGAAAAAGTATCTGTTCTGGTGAAAGAATCCTGATCATCAGTATTTCTTTTCTATCAAATTAAAAACGCGGCTTATGCCGCGTTTTTTGCATCAGTATTGTTCAACATACCTTCCTTTGCTGGTGTTGACCGGCCAATTAACATACAATCTTTACGTTATCTTTATTCATGCCTGAAATCATAAAAGGGAAGCATTCGGGCAAGCCTAGCGGAGCGTTTATGCGTCATTTACGTTTAAAACATCTTTTCATCGGATTGTTATTCGGCAGCCAGCTGGCCAGTGCCGCGCCTGTGTATCTGAATGAAGCTTTTGATTTCAACGCGTACATCATGGAAAACATGACAGGCACTCAGTCTGATGTAGAGGGTACGCTGGCTGTAGGTGGCGACTTAAACCTGCAGCACTATGGTATTGGTCTCGAACTGCCGGAAAATGGTCAACAAAACACCCTTACAGTGGGCGGCAACGTCACCATGCGGGATGCCCGTATTTACAATGGTGACGCTGTTGCCGGTGGCACCATTGATATCGACAGTTCTGTTGGCCTGTATGGCGTTAATGCAACGAATAATACACACAGTTTTTATAATGACAGCTCCTTTGATTTCACCAGTATCAATCAGGATCTGCTGACCACGTCTTCGTTGTGGGGCGCTTTGTCAGACAATGCTACCACCACGGTAACCGGTAACGGCACAGACGTGTGGAGTATCAGCTTTGATGGTAACAGCGACTTTAACGTGTTCTCTATCGATGCCTCGACCCTGTCTGCCGCGAACAAAAGCATCTACCTGAACGTTGATACAGACAGCTACAACATTATCAATGTGACAGGTACAGATGTATCTCTGTTTAATACCGGTTTTTATGGCGCAGACGGCAATAAGATTGCAGATAATCAGCCGGGGGTTTACCGTCACGACGGCACATACGCGAATAACGTGTTATTTAACTTTGTTGATGCCACGTCACTGACCCTGAACGCCATTGGTTTTAAAGGCAGTATTCTGGCTCCGCTGGCAGACACGGTGTTCTATGACGGGCATATTGATGGCAATTTTATTGTGAAAAGCCTGACATCGCCTGTGGGCACGCTGACAGGCCAGATCAATAACTACCAGTTCGGTAACTTTACAGTCAGCGAGCCTGGTGGCGCGTTGTTTTTCGTCATCCTGATGGCATTTGGTCTCCGTCAGTATTTATTAAAAAGCAAAGCCTTTTAATTCCACAGACGACCCTATCAGTGTTTCGCTGGTTACGCCCTTTCGCGCGGCGGCATACCAGCGAAGCTCAATTCCAGCATACGTTGCCTGATACGCCACAGCATGTGAGCGGCTGACATAACCCGCCAGCGACCAGTGATTACCAAACAGATACTGACCTTCAATCAGCAACTCTCCGTTGACGCCTGACACATTGGTTGACGGTAACACCGTGACTGAATCGTCAGTTAACGGAAAGCGCGGCCCGCCATCCTGTTTGATAGAAGACCAGCCAAGACTGAAACGGCCTCTCAACTGCCACAATTTACCTTCAGCGCTCAGAAGGTCAGTGCTGACCCCGGTACTGAAGAATCCCTGCGGACTGAAATAGCCGCCATGTCCGGCCGTAAAACCGCTTAAATCGTGATCATACTGCTGCCAGCCGAGATACGGTGCCACGCGGAAATAGTCCAGCCAGTCTTTCTTATCGCCGGATAATTCTCTGCTAACTTCAACCCGCAGGCTGTGCATGGAGTTATCTTTCACCTGCTCTCCGTCAAGCATGGCGGTTTCTGCTGACAAAGATGCTGACCACACATCGTTCAGGGCCACTACACCGAGTCCACGCAGACCTGTTTGCATAACACCGCCCCACGCTACGCTACTGTCACGTGATGAGGTATCAAACCAGGTGCCGGTTTGACTGAGAACACTGTCTTTTCTGCGTTCTCTGTACGCCAGACCTGATACTAAGAAATCAGCCTGATACCAGGTAGCCCCTAAGGCACCGGTCAGACGGGTAGAGACAGGTTGATCAAGCAGCAAGTACCCTGCCTGACCGCACCAGGTCCAGTCCTGTTCCTGACGGGTTAAAGAAACATCGATGCCCTGCCCGGCCTGCTTTGCCTCACCGGCAAAGTCAGCATCAGACAAGCCTGTACCAAACCAGCTACCGGCATCCGGTGTCCCGCTGAACACCTGTTCGTGACGCACGCTGACATCGACACGGGTATCTTTAAAGACATCAGTGAAGCCGGTATAACCGGCATGCTCATCAAGGTGCCCGAGCCCCCTTTCGCCGCTACGGTGACGGGCTGATAAGCCGGCATAAACCTGCAAATCGCCGGCGGTGGACTCTTTTGCCGGATTTGCTTTGTAACGGTCAGCCAGGTCAAACTGTTTTCTCCCGAATGCCTGTCCGCCTTCCTGACTGCTGATAAACGTGGCAATAAAGGGATACTTTGCTGACAGCGGCATCAGCGCTTCAGCATTGTAATCAAAACTGTGAATAACGGCAGACTGAACCTCTTCGTCAGCCGGGGAGTCTGCCAGCACAGACAGAAACACCTTCGAAGCGGCCGCTTTATTACCGCTTTCATCCAGTGCCCAGCCGTACAGCATTGCCTGGTCACGGCTGAGAAGATTACGCTCTTTAAGGGATTCTGCGGCACGGATGCTGGCTGCATAATCTCTCGCTTCCCATGCAGCTGTTTGCTGTGAAGACAATCCGTCACGGCACCAGGTTGTTAATTCAGTCGTGGCAGGAGTAGTACAAGCCAGTGCAAGTGCGTCTTCATTGTGTCCCTGCCCGTCCAGGCTCAATACCTCACCGTAACGGTTACCGGTTATCCTGAATAAAGATCCCGAGCGGGTAAACTCACCGGCATCAAAAGCCTGCCAGGCAGCACCGTTAATCAGTGCGGGAACTTGCTGCGGCCATGCATCATAAAGCGCTTGCAACCCGTTAAGATCGTCTGCGGCCATGGCCTGAAAGCTGAGTGCATCCACAGCCGCACCAATGGCATCTTTTTTCTGTCCGGCACTGCCTTCACTGACCAGAGAGAACAGAGTCATGGCTTCGTTATATTGCTGCCTGGCCATGTAAATCCAACCGGTCAGTAACAAGTCCGCGTCATTGCGTTTCCTGTTAGCGATGGTTGCAGCACGGGATACTGCAACGACAGAAAGCCTCTGCCACTGCTTTTCTTTCATCGCTGCCAGCCGGCCCATAAATGCCGCATCGGGGTCTTCTTTAACGGTCTCTTTTTTCCTTTCGACAGGGACCACCGGCTTTACCGGTTTATTCAGCAAGCTGATAGCCTGCTTAAGAGACTCTTCCGGCTGCCAGTCAGGATAACGGTTTTGTAAACGCTGATATTCAGCGTTCGCCAGCGCCACTTGCTTATGTTTAATGTGATACCACACGCCGGTCAGATCCGGCGCTTCAGCCGCTTGAAGGGGCGCATTCAGGCCCAGAGTCGTCAGTACTGCTACGGTTAAAAGTGACAACCGCTTAACTGCCATGCCGGTTTCCTTCTTGAATTGCCAGACGGCTAAGCATAATGAGACTTGCTGAATAGTAATCAAGCTCATCGTTAAGGGTAAATACACCGGCGGCGTTATCCCCCTTCACAGGCTCATCATAAAGCTGTGCAGTCGCGGCACTTGCCGCTTTCATGCCCGGTGTCAGGGGATATTCTGCCACCGCACCGGTAAGTAAGTTTTTGGTTGCCGAAGCAGCGGGATCTGCCCAGTAATCCAGAAAAGGTTTCGCTACCTGCTTATCGATATTTTGCCAGCCAAGTTGCAACGGAATGCGGCAGGCATTGAACCCGAACTCAGGGTTTACTACATCATCAAGACTGATGCCGTCGTCTGTCACTCTTAACCAGTCCGGGGTTAATGACCACTGGTTATTACTCTGCTGTATCAGTGAAATGCCGGATACGGCCAGATCGTCCCAGGTTTCATCGCCGGTAGCATCAGCGGCAGCATTAAGCGCCGGAAATACCCAGTAGGATAAATTCACCTGCACATCGCCGTTGGGGTAAATAAAACCATTTTCCCCCGGCAGCAACAGAACGTACGGGTGTTTAGCCACGACCATAGTGGCCCTTACAGCCTCCAGAATCGCCATGGCTGATTTACGGTACACCGGTTCCTGCCATTTATCTGCCGCTTTAATTAACGCCCAGGCGATAAGTAAATCCCCGTCCGAGGCGTTATTGGGATCATCCACACAGGTTCTGTCCTGTTGAGGACACGGCGTATACCGCCAGCTGAACAGTTTATCGGCCCGCTGTAAGGTAGTTGCTGTCCACTGCCATAATTCGTCAAACCGTGCCTTGTCGTCAGCCGCTACAGCGAACAACATACCGTACCCCTGCCCTTCACTGTGGGACACATTATTGTTACCGGTGTCGATAATACGACCCTGGTCGTAAAATCTGGCCGCGTAGGTGTCCCAGGCGAGGGCGAACTCACTTTTGCGGGCAGGAGAGCAAGCAGTCATCAGCACCGCCACAGAAAGTAAAACAAAGCCAAACCGTCTCATCACCATTGGTCCTGCATCTTGTTATTCCGGCGGCGTAACAACCAGTAAGCAATGAATGAACAGAACAGGACCAGCACAATAAATGCAATTAGCCAGTACCAGGGATGGTTCGACAGCCACATGCGGGTTTGCAGCCAGCTATCTTCAAATTCTCCGACCACGTAAACATCGGCAACCTGCATCACCAGCGCCGGCTGCTCAGGGTTTTCCCAGGCAAAGAAGTCTCCCCCCAGTTGCCCCCAGATGGACGGTGAAATCAGATCCTGCACACGGTCATTGAGTTGTGAGGGTGTATCAGCGGCCATCATAAATATTGTGCCGGTACCGTCACTCTGCGGATTCTTTTGAGCAATCAGGACTGCCAGATCGCCCAGCCCGCTTTGCTGCACCGTCACACCATGCATAATCAGATTTTTATGCTGTTTGTCTTCTGCCGCTTCCCGCAGACGGTTGTGCAGCATGTTTTGCAGGCGGTAGGGCCACTTTTTGGCACTCTCCAGCGACGCGCCGAACGCAGTGGCATACCCCTGCGGTACAGAGTCCGGTGTGGTCATCAAAAATGCAGTATCAGTAGTCGTGCCGGGCACGCCTTCAATAACGTGAATATCGGGAAGCAGCGTGCCCGCTGTCTGCGCCAGTTTACCGGCCAGTGTCAGTGCACCACCGGTCATGTCCGGCCGGGTCACGTAAATATCAGCAGACTTGCGCACAACAGATGCCATGGGGTAAGCGGTTTCCCCAAACAATCGCAGATCAGGCTGCCTCGCCACATGTCCCGCTTCCGGCAGCTCTATTCGGCTGTCAGGTAACAACTGGAAGTAAAGATGACGCCCTGCCACATCATCACACACCACATCCGTAATAGGTGCACGCATCGCCACGTCGAAATCGAGACGGTTGCGGCCTCCTTTCAGGTGCCTTGCAGGCACATTTAACTGATACTTGCGGAAGGAATCACCATTGGGATTTGATAACGGCAATCCATGCACCAGTTTGCCGTTTATCAGCACATTCATCATTGAACCCTGACCAAACTCAGCGCCGTAGGCAAAATCCAGCAACAAGGTTACCGTGGCATTTTCAGGCACATAGAAATCCGCCGGTAAATTGAATTCAACTCGCTTGGTGGTGGCAGTTTCTCCGCGGTATTCCGCACCACCGTCGCCCATATCCTGAAACGAATAGCTTTCCCCGGGCGTCAGGGTGTCGGCCACCAGCGGTACCTGATTGCTGGCAGTCTGGAAGCCGTCAATAAGAATAAAGGGATCCGGATTCAGTGCATCATCCATCAGAGCCAGTGTGGTTGCAGCACGCTGCACCTGCCCCTCATTTGTACCGGACACAATCAGGCGCTTCCGCGCCGGCACCAGCACCTTGTCATCCACTACAATGGCTGGTGTGGACTCGATACCTAAATATGCATCTCCGATTTGGTTGAAGGTTTGCTCAGATAAAAACGGACGCAAAGAAGACGCCGTTCCCACTACCACATGTAAGGCTTCCTTCGACCTGTTATCAAGATAAAAACTGCTGATGCGATAGCGTTCCGCCTGTTCATCACTCCACGGGGTCAGATCATCTCTGGCCGGCAGCGCACGGGTATTGTCCAGCACGCCATGGCGGATTGCCAGATTCTGGTAATCTGCACGTAGCGCCAGCGCCTGTGCAACCAATGGCAATGCAGTGGTGAGAGTAGATTGTTCAGCTCCGGAGGCAGTAAACAATGTGACGCCCTGTTGCCGGCCGATACCCGGATTAAACCGGTTCTTTAAATCAGCCAACACGGCCGGGCCATTAACTACCGAAGTTTCTACAGAGAGCACCGAACGGTATAAATCGATTTCACTCCACAATTCCGGCGCGGCGTTATCAACACACTGATTGGCATAATGCTGACTCACAGCAAACGTCAGGGTATTGAATCCTTCACGCCAGAGCTCAGCAGGAATATCAATTTCAGGACGGAAATTCGGCGCATTAGGATCCAGCGCAATCTGACTGATGGTGGCATTGTTAAACCGGACCGCCAGAACCGAACGCTGCCGGATGAGAGCGATAGAATTCACCGCCCGCATGTCCAGTGTGGCTTTCTCCACCTTCAGACCACCGGACAATGGCACAGATAATTCAAATTCCGCCACTGCCCCTTCCATTCTCAATGTACTGTCACCTGCATACAAATCAGACAGTCGCACTTTGTGGGTTTCTGCTGCTATTGCCTGACTTAGCAGACCCAGGCCAAATAACAGGACGAAAACCATTTTTTTCATTATGTGCTTCCTTTAGCTGTGCGCATCTTTTGCCAGTAGCGGCGGCTGTTCAGATACAAATGCTGAAATGCCGGTCTGACACTTACCCTCAGTACATGTTTAACACCGAACCAGTAGGACACCGGGCGGGTTCTGCGACGCTGGAAACTCTGCCAGCGCCGGCTGTCGCCCAGAACAAAACGGACGATCTGGTCAATATTACCTTCGTCCTGAACAAACTGAAATCGTACAAATTTATTGTCAGGAGATACAGACAGCACCTGACACGGCAGGCGGACCTTGCCTAAGTCACCTTCTCTGTCTGTGATCAGCGTCACTTTCTCCGGCAATCCGGCAGTGTCGCCGCTCAGCCTGAGCTTTGCGCCCCCCAGAGACAAATCAATCAGGTGACCGGTCCAGGCATTCCCATCAGAGCCGATAAGGCTGATGTAATCATTGGCCGGCAACCGGGCCTGTTCCCGCACTTGCTTACGCTCTACCAGCACACCCATTACACTGACAAGCAACAACAGATTAAATGCGTTCCAACCCAATACCACTGCGGTGAGTTCACGGGTAAGGGGTTCATTCACCATTTTCATCACACCGGCTACCATGGCAATGCCTACAAGCAACAGCAATGCATAAAATACACCGGAAAGAGGTGAAATAAAGGTTTGAGTCAGGTTCTCCCCTTTCGGAGTCACTACAAACGACGGCGCACGGGGATTCCTGAACACTTTGGTAAGCGCCCTGAGAGTAAAAATGCACTGCAGGATCTCGTAAAGCTCTGATACCAGCGGCCACCGGGTTTTACCGAACAACATGGTGGAAAGCATGTAAGTCGCAATGACGTGGGGCATGGTGTAAGCCATGATCTCAGTCATGGAGGCGTGATAAACCTGCATGCCGAAAACCAGATAGGCCAGCGGCATTAAAAGAAAAATAATACGTGCGAAGGGAAACAGCCAGAACAGAATTGAACTCATATAGCCCATACGCTGATGCCAGCTCAGCTTCTTTTCCATAAACGGCTTTTTCAGCAACAGGATCTGTGTCATACCCTGCGCCCAGCGCATACGCTGCGTCACAAAAGCGTCGAAAGTTTCCGGCGCCAGACCGCTGACCATCGGGCGGTCTACATAAACGGACTCGTAACCCATGGCGTGCAAATCGAAAGCGGTCTCAGCATCCTCTGTGATCGACTCTCCGGACAACCCTCCGACCATTTCAAGGTGACTACGCCGGAGTACCGCCGCAGAGCCGCAGAAGAAGGAGGCTGACCAGAAATCCAGCCCCCGCTGAATGGTGCCGTAAAACATGTCGTTTTCTGAAGGCATTCTGCTGAATGCAGAGAAATAGTTCCGCTCCACCGGGTCCGGGTTCGCCATAAAGTGCGGTGTTTGTACCAGAAAAACTTTTTCGTTTTCCACCAGCCAGGGCACGGTATGATCAAGAAAATCCATGGTCGGCACATGGTCAGCATCCAGCACAACGATGAGTTCACCATTGGTTTCCAGCAGAGCATCGTTGATGTTCCCGGCTTTAGCATGATGATTCAGTTTGCGGGCATGATAATGTACGCCAAGCCGTTCACACATGGCCGACAGTTCAGCTTTGCGTGCCCCGGCGCGGTTTGCCGCCGCGACATCCTGCTGCGTGATTTTCTGCTCTGTACTGCCATCGTCAAGCAGATGCACAGCCAGTTTTTCCTGCGGATACTTCAACATCAGCGCCGCGCGCAGGGTCACTTCTAACAGTTCCGCAGGCTCATTGTAAGTGGGAATAAGCACATCAACGGTGGGTAACTTTTCTTCAGGAATATTGCGGATGGTTTTGAGAGGACGGCTCAATGGCAACGAATTCACAATACATCCCATTACATGGGTAATGCCGGCGTAAATTTCAGCCAGATAAAGCAACCATACAGCCACCAGCGACAAAACGTCTGTTGCGGTGAGGGTATACAGCCCGCGCCAGATCAGGTACCGGACAGTAAGCGCCAGGCCGAGGAAAATAGCCACCATGCGAAAAAACTGCTGATACTTGTGATAGGCCCGTGACTCCTGGGAACAGAGATGCACGGCAATAAGGAGTACGACGGAAACCAGTAACTGAGACCAGGCATCCATAGGCACCAGTAACAGCAAACCCAGCAGGCTTAAACCGGCAATAAAAACAATCACCAGCCCCCCGGAACGGGAACCGGAAACAGAATTTGAAAACAAATCAGCGCTCCAAAATGGGAACGCGGGTAACTGCTGAATAATTCCCGCGGTTAATCAGTACAAGGTGACTGTCAGTGACTTCAACTTCATGATTACTCTGGTAAAAACGTTTTGATAAAGCATCTCTGTGACGACGTTGCTCTTTAACCAGCAGATAGCATACCGGCTGCACCACACAACCACTGAAGAAAGCAATAAACTCCAGCGTAAACAGCCATACCGTTGATACGGGCGAGATAAACAGTGAAAAACACAGCATACAAAAGCTGATCACCATGACGACCAGCCAGATTGCCATCATACGTTTTGCCCGTTGCAGGGCTTTCTCTGCTGCACAGAACTGCCGTAAACGGTTCTGCCACAAGTTCTCCAGTTGATAAACCGTGTTATCACCGAAGTGTTCTGTGCCGGAGAAACTCTCAGACTCACTGCTAAAAGCTTCGCCTTCACTGACCTGCAGCGGAAAATTATCAAACGACATTACACAAGGCTCCCGGAAATGTAGCGCCTTTCCGGATAACCGGAAAACGTGCTGATTTCTTAGATCATAGTTTAAAGCCGTGCCCTGGCAGGATAAATTCAACTTATGGCTGATACTTATATGAAGTTATAACACCAGAAAAATGGATTCAATGATGCGCTAAAATTTTAAGTAGAATTCACGACATAAGCGGCGAAATTCTGACGTGTACTCTCCGTTACCGTCCCGAATTGCCAGTTGCTTACTATCTAAGCAATTTCTTTGCCGTTTAAAACGCCAGGCGATCAGATAAGGCTGTTTATCCACCACCGCACTGACGTACAGCCTTTGACTGGCGTACAGTCCGGCCTTTTCTGCAGTTTCAGTAATCAATGTTTCCCGGGAGGCCGGATATACGCAGTAGAAGATGCCGTCGTCAGTCAATTGACGGGAAACAACATCAAAAAGTGTAGCGGGCGACAAACTGTCGTCAATTCTGGCGGTTGCCCGCTCTGTGGTCAGCGTTGTGTATGCCCGCGAGTCCCCGGACACTGATTCAAAATAAGGCGGATTCGTTATAATCACATCAAAACGGCCGGACAATGTAAGGGAAGTGATGTCACCGGTTAATGCCTGTAACTGAGTTGACCAGGGGGATGCGGCAAAATTCTGTGCAGCCTGTGCCGCCGCCAGCCCGTCAATATCCACCGCAGTTATTTGTGCAGCAGAACTGGCCTTTTGCGCCATCATCAGAGCAAGTATGCCGCTGCCCGTACCAATATCCAGCACCCGCTTTGCATTGCCGGGCTGCGCCCAGCTTCCCAGCAACATACTGTCAGTATTTACTTTCATGGCGCATTTATCCTGGACCACCCCGAACTGCTTACAGCGAAATCCCCTTCCCATTACTGGCTGTCAAACTCCTGCAGAGTAATCATTTTATGGGCCACTTCCGTGGCAGACACGGGCCGGTATTTCTTCAGTGGCCCGGCCATGAACACACCCAGAGCAGGTGCTATCATCTGCCCGAAAGCTTCCAGCGGACGGCTTTCATTTCGCTCACCCAGCAGTAATGAAGGTCTGACCGCGGATGCGTTTGGTAGTTGGGGCATCCGCATTAACGCATCTTCCAGTTCTCCTTTTACGCGCAGGTAAAAGTTGCTGCTTTTCGCGTCTGCTCCCACTGAGGATATCCACACAAAACTGTCGGCGCGCTGCGCCCTGGTGAGCTGCGCGGCAACGTGGATATACTCGAAATCGACTTTACGGAAAGCCGCCTTTGAACCGGCCTGTTTAAGAGTTGTACCTAAACAACAATAAACATGGTTAACACTGAAATAGCCCTGATAATCTTGTAACTGCTCAAAATCGATAACCAGCGGTGTCAGCTTACCCAGCGGATCGCTGAACAAGCTCGCCGGCACAGGCCGCCGGACCAGAATGGTAATAGAGTCATATCTGGGATCGAGCAATAGCTGGCGAACCAACGCCTTTCCCACCAATCCTGTCGCACCCAGCACTAAAGCGGTTTTATTGCTATTCACCTTGTGTCATCCTTTAAATATCCGACAGACTTTTATAACTACCGATTGCCAAAGATAATAATGAAAAAAACGTTACTACTCGGAGCCCTTATGCTCAGTTCACTCGTTCACGCCAAAGATCTATCCATCGAACGTATATTTGAATCACCGTCACTGGACGGAAACGCCCCGCGGAATTTACAGGTCTCCCCTGACGGACAGCGGGTCACCTTCCTGCGCGGAAAGCAGGAAGATTATGATCAGCTGGATTTGTGGGAATACCACATCCAGTCCGGCGAAACCCGCATGTTATTCGACTCAGCCACCCTTGCACAAGGCGACGGTGAACTGTCTGACGAAGAAAAGGCCCGCCGTGAACGTATGCGCTTATCCGGCAGCGGTATTGTCAGCTACCAGTGGTCAGCCGACGGCAAAGCCTTACTGTTTCCTTTAGGTGGTGACGTGTTTTATCACGAACTGGGAAAAGCGGGCGCCAGACAACTGCTTGATACGGACGCATTTGAAACAGATATCACTTTGTCTCCGAAAGGCAATTTCATTGCTTACATCCGTGATCAGAACCTCTATGTAAAAAACATCGCCAGTGGCAAAGAAACCGCGATTACCCAGGGCGGTGGCGGCAACATCAAATATGGTATGGCCGAGTTTGTTGCACAGGAAGAAATGGGTCGTATGACCGGTTACTGGTGGTCACCCGATGAAAAATACATAGCTTTTACCCGTGTAGATGAAAAGCCGGTAGACATTATTACCCGCTCTGAAATTTATGCGGACAGCATAAAAATGATTGAGCAGAAATATCCCGCCGCCGGCACCCCGAATGTGGAAGTGACGCTGGCAATTCAGGAAATTGGCAGCGGTGCCCGTCAATGGGTGGATTTGGGCAAAGATAAAGACATCTATCTGGCCCGCGGTGCCTGGATGCCATCCTCCGGCGTTTTCACCTATCAATGGCAAAACCGTACCCAGCAGGCGCTGGAGTTACGTGCTTATGATCTGAGCAGT